>JBKOZG010000007.1:0-8624 GCA_046725775.1 Actinomycetota bacterium
TCCACAAAGCGCGCTCTCCAGCAGCCAGCCACGCCCCGACCACGACCGCCGCGGCCAGGTGCGCGAGCAGCATGACGAGATGCCCGCCACTCATCAGCGACAACACAAAACCATCTGATGCCGCGGCGTCCGTGTGCATCAGATGAGAGCCGGTTGGCGACGACATCGGTCCGCCGGTGCCTTCGCCATACATAGTCGAAGTGGCCGTGACAGCGGTCCCAAGCAGCTGCAGCACTGCGTGCAGCACCCCCTGCCCGCCAACCAGCAACGCCACAACCCGTGCCAGGCTCAGAGCGGCGCCCACGAACGGCGCGACCGCAACCACGGTCAGCACGAACAACGCAACCAGGACCCAGCCGGCGGGCATGGCACCGTCGCCGGCCACGTGGCCGGCAAGCCCAGTTGCGAACAGGACCGACGGGAGTGTCAGTACGCGCATCCCGCGCAGTACCGCGTCACTCGTCATTGCCAACCCCCAGAATGCCAGCAAATCTACGGGCCAACAGGACGACCAACAACCGTTGCACACCACTTGAGACCGACTGGCCGCCCGGGCCGGGCTAATGACCAGGCCGGGCAGTGTCGAGCGGAGTGTCCCAAGACCCACCTATGCCGACGTCAGGCCCGATCGGCCAGGCCGGCGTCGTGGGCTAGGAGAGCGATCTGGGTCCGGTTGTTGAGGTCGAGCTTGGTGAGGATCCGCGAGACGTGCTGCTTCACTGTCGCCACGCTCATGAACAGCTCGCCACTGATCTCCGCGTTCGACCTACCCTGGCCCACTGCCATGGCAACCTCGCGTTCCCGCTCGCTGAGCCGAGCCAGCAGCGCGCGGGCGTGCCGACGGCGGGCGTTCACATCGGTGTCGCCGATGTGGGCTATGAGCTGGCGGGTCACCGATGGGGAGAGGATCGGTTCACCGGCCGCCACCCGCGCGACCGCGGTCAGGATCTCCGCAGGCGGGGTGTCTTTCAGCAGGAAACCGCTGGCCCCTGCACGGAGGGCACGCAGCACGTACTCGTCGGCGTCGAACGTGGTCAGCATGATGATCTCGGGCGAGTTCGGGCGGGCGCGGAGCAGTTCGGTGGCGGCGAGGCCGTCGACCCGGGGCATCCGGATGTCCATGAGCACCACGTCCGGCGTGTACATATCGACCGCGCTGAGAACCTCGGCCCCGTCGGCGGCTTCCCCCACCACGTCGACGCCAGGCGCGCGGCCGAGGATCATCGTTATGGCCGCCCGTACCAGCGGATCGTCGTCGACGACGATGACCCGGACCGAACCGGTCAGGTCGGCCACGGTAGCCACGTCCACAGCCGGAATTCACCCGCCGGGGTGCGGCCGTGCTCCAGGCGCCCGCCACTGAGAGCGGTCCGCTCGGCGAGCCCGATGATTCCCATACCGGCGCCCGGGATCGGCGTGGTGGGGCCCACCCCAACCGGCCATGGGTTGCGAATCTCGACCGTGAGGCCATCGGCCGCCGCGCCCCGCACGGCCACTGACACCTCGGCGTGGTCGGCATGTTTGCGGGCGTTGGTGAGCCCTTCTTGCACGATCCGGAACGCCGTGCGTCCCATCGCCTCGGGCACGGCCCCAAGATCGGGCACATCGCACTCGAGTAGCACGCGCATCCCCGCCTCCCGTGACTCGTCGATGAGCATCGGCAAATCGACCAAAGTCGGCTGCGGCGTCTCTGGCACCCCCGTCGGCACGGTCGTCATCGGCCCGGGCAGAGCGCAGCACACCGATCACCTCCCGCAAGTCCTCCAGCGCACTGTGAGCATTGCCGCGGATCACGCCTGCGGCGCGGGCGACCTCCGCGGACGGGGCGTCGGGCCACAGCTCCAGCGCTCCGGCCTGCAGGCTCAGCAACGACAGGCGATGGGCGAGCACGTCGTGCATTTCCCGCGCGATCCGGTTGCGCTCCATCTGCCGGGCCTGGGCGACGCGGAGCTCTTGTTCGGACGCCGCCCGTTCGCGCTCGACGAGGGCGAGCTGACGCCGCGCCCGGACGAACATTCCCAACGCCAGCACCGCCACGACACAGATGACGCCGAGCACGCCCTGCCACCAATTCGGCGGCGACATGTCGGGCCGGACCAGCAGCGTTAGGAAGGATGCCAGCGCGTAGCCGGCCGCAACGAACAAAGCTGTGCTGAGGCGTCGGTGCACCGCGACGGTGAACAGGGCGATGAGCGCGACGGCGGAGGCACTCACCGAGTAGATTGCGAACAGGCCGACGATCACCGCGAGGCCAACCGGCCAGCGCCGGCGCAGCCACAACCCGAAACTGGCCAACATGCCGAGAGCGGCGTCTACGGCGGTGGGCACCGTGGGAAGCTGCCGGTCGGTGCCATCGATGAAGACGAGCGCCGTGAATCCGATGCCCAGGAGGAAACACAGGGCGTCGATGGCCCAGTCGCGCGGTGAGCGCCTTTCGCGATGGGCCTCATCAGCCTGGGTGACGGGATCGCCGACCCCACCGGCGGACGGCCGGACCTTCACGATCAAGACAATACGACAGCGCGGGTGCGGCGGCATCCGACGAAAGTACTGCCCGGAGCCCGAACCGAAGTCTGCCGCCACCGACTTTCGGCACATGCAGCGCGCGGTGCTCACTCCGCATGCTGGTCGTAGATCGAACAACTTAGGGAACCGGATTGAGGCGAAGAAAATGATGACAGAGGACGGCATGCTGCAGGCGGCGCAGAGGACTCACGAGGATAGCGGCATTCTCCGGTGGGGCGGTCTCGCCGGCATCGGCGGCAGTGTCCTGTTGATCGTCGTCTTCGCGATCGTCGGGATCTTCGCGGGGCCGGAACCTGCCGGTCCAGCAGGCCCGATCTCACGATTCCCGGAAATCAGATGGGCGCGCACCGCCGAAAACGGCCTCTACCTGGCGGCGCTGGCACTGTGGGTGCTACTTGCGCTTGCACTCTTCCACGGCCTCCGCAGGACGCGACCCGCGTCCGCGCTCTTCGGCAGCGCACTGGAAATCTTGGGTCTCGCCGTGCTGGCCGCCGGGGCGATCCCGCACGTGGTCACCTCCCGGCTCTCCGATCTGTACCACGCCGACGGTGTGACCCCCGACGAGCGCGCGGCGCTGGTGCTCCTGTGGCAAGCGAACCAGGCTATGTTCGACGCCCTGCTGCTGGTGGGGCTGCTGCTGATGCCGGTCGGCGTCATCCTCTTCGGTCTCGCCATGCGCCAGGACCCAGCCTTCGGCAAGGTCGCAGGAAATGTCAGCCTGGCGCTCGGAATCGTCGGGCTCGGCGCGGGGACGACCATGCTGGTCGATCCGCTATCGCCAGTCGCCGCACTAGGCGTCTTCGCCCTCATCGGCTTCCACTTCGTCGCAGGATGGAAGACCTACCGCCTTTCCAGGACCGCCTAGCCGCAGGCGCAACATGCACGGTGTCCGTTGGCCGCTGCAGGCGCAACCTCAGCTCCAGGCCTCGCGAGAGGTAGTAACGGTGGTATCGCTATCGGCCGACTGCTCGATGGCCAGCGCGAGCTGTTGGTCTTGCGCACCCTCGGCCAACGGGTAGGGCTCCGGCCCCTCACCGCGCACCCAGCTGGCCGTACGCTCCAGCAGGCTGGCCATGGCGATCTCATCGTCCATCCAGCGACGACCCGGATAGGGGTTTCGATACAGCAACTCCGAACCGAAGGAGATGTGCTCGGTGTCGTAGCCGGCGAGGTCGAGGTCATACCCGGTCTGCCGGCGTACCAGAGGGGTGCGAACGAGTGTGCGGGGCCCGGTCATCCGCACCACCTCGTCGTTGTGCAACTCGCCTGCCGATCCCCGCACTGTGAGCCGCCGGAACCGCAGCTGGTTACGCGTCTGCTGCTCCGTAAAGTCGTACACGCCCGAGCGTTCGTCCCCGAAGTCGAGGGTCGCGATCGTCGTGGTCGTTGGGTGCGCCTCCTCGTCATCAGTCCAGCCGGCGCGGCTCAACGGACTGACCAACGGGGCGGTGAACCGGGTGGCCCGGACCGAAGCGGGCCCTCTGCCGCCTGGGAGCAGACTGCGGATCAGCGCAACGGCGTGGTAGTGCTGGGTCGAGGAGACCTGAACCTGAGTCGGCGTACCGATGGCACCGGTGGCCACCAGGGCCGCCCGGGCGGCGTGCGAGGGCATCATCGGGTACTGTTCGGCCACTTGGACCAGCCCGGAGTCGCCCACCGCCGACCACAGCGCGCGCAGGCCGTCGAGATCAGCTGCGGGTGGGGTCTCGGCCAGCACCGGCAGCCCTCTGTCAACAGCAGCGCCTATAACATGCGGCGTCACAGACGAGGGCGTAGCGGTCAACACGAAGTCGATGGAGAGCTCGCGCAGGAACTCGTCCAGGGACGTGAAGGCGGGCACGTCCATCCGGCGTGGGGTACGTACCACCACCCCTGCGCAACGGATCGTGCCTAGCTCACGAGCCACCTTGAGGAACATCCGCGCCCGCCAGCCGCTGCCGATCAGTGCGAACGTGGTCACGCGGAAACGGTAACGCCGTGTTCAGTGCAAGATGGGTTCGATCGAGGAATCATACGGACTCAGTCCAGGGAGGCATCCGATGGCGCGTGTTGTCGTGACCGGCGGATCGGGCAAGCTCGGGCGTGCTTGCGTCGCTGAATTGATACGTCATGGTTGGGACGTGGTCGTATTCGATCGGGTGCGCCCGGCGTCGGAAAGTGGGGCGGTGTTCGTGCCGATCGACCTGACCGACTACGGCCAGGTGCTGGACGCGATGCTGGGGGTGGAGGACCGGTACGCCCGGTCGGATGCCTTGGTGCACCTCGCAGCGGTCCCCGCGCCGGGGATCGTGCCGGACCACCTGACCTTCGTCAACAACATTGGGTGCACCTGGAACGTCGTCAGCGCGGCGCGGCGTGCCGGCGTGACCAACATCGTGTGGGCCTCCAGCGAAACCGTGCTTGGGCTGCCGTTCGACACGCCACCGCCGTACATCCCCGTGGACGAGGAATATCCGCCGCGGCCGGAGTCCACCTATTCCCTCGTCAAGACCCTTGAGGAAGCCATGGCCGCCCAGTTGTGTCGCTGGAACCCGGAGTTGAAGATGATCGGACTGCGGTTCTCCAACGTGATGGAGCCCGCCGACTACCCACGCTTCCCGTCCTTCGATGACGACCCGGCCTCGCGGAAGTGGAATCTGTGGGGCTATATCGACGCGCGAGACGGCGCGCAGGCCGTTCGTCTTGCCCTCGAGTCCGATTTGACCGGAACCGAAGTCTTCATCATTGCGAACGCAGACACCGTCACGTCCCGACCGAACAGCGCCTTGGTCAAGGAGTTCTATCCCGACGTCGAGATGCGCGGCGACGTCGGAGAGCACGAGACGCTGCTCTCGATCGAGAAGGCCAGACGGCTGCTCGGCTACCAACCTGCGTACGGCTGGCGAAACGCCGACACGTCCTGATCCTCGAACTTGGCAGCCGATATCCGGCCCAGCGGCCCCCAGAAACCGTGGCCGCAATACTCTGCGCTATGAGCGAATCAGATCCGAAGTCGGACTTCCGTCGCTACCTGCAGACTGCCCGCGACGCGCTGGTGTGGAAGCTGGAAGGGCTGTCGGAGTACGACGCCCGTCGCCCGGTTGTGCCAACAGGCACCAACCTGCTAGGGCTGGTCAAGCACGTGGCCAGCGTTGAGGCGGGGTACTTCGGCGAGACGTTCGGCCGGCCGTTCCTAGAGCCGCATCCGTGGCTGGACGAGGGCGCCGAACCCAACGCCGACATGTGGGCCACCGCCGAGGAGTCGCGGGAACAGATCGTTGGTCTATACCACCGTGTCTGGACGCACTCGGACGCCACGATCGACGCGCTGGCGCTGGATGCCGTCGGCAAGGTGCCATGGTGGCCGCCGGAGCGGCGCGAGGTGACGCTGCATCAGATCCTCGTGCACGTGATCGCCGAGACCCATCGGCACGCCGGCCACGCCGACATCGTGCGGGAGCTCATCGACGGCGCCGTCGGGCTGCGGGAAGACAACGACAACATGGCGCCGGGCGATCAGGCCTGGTGGGAGCGCTACCGCAGTCGGTTGGAGCATGCCGCACGGAAGGCCGGCTCGGCCTGAGCCCATCTTGTAGCAGCCTCGACCTCCCTAACCAGCGCCAGCATTGCACGATCCCGCCCAGCCTCGGGCGCACGGTCCAAGCCAGGTAGCGTTTGCACATGGCTGAGCAGACGGTTCGGTTGTAGGCCAAAACTGTCGTGGTCGGACCTGACGCTCCGCGTATCATCACCCCGGACCAGCGGCCACGGGTGTTCGTCAGCTCGACCCTTCAAGAGTTGGCCGATGAGCGTGCCGCTGCACGAGCGGCGATCGAGGCGCTGCGGCTGATCCCGGTGATGTTCGAGCTGGGCGCGCGGCCACACCCCGCGCGAGCCCTCTACCGGGCTTACCTGGCACAGAGCCATGTCTTTGTCGGCATCTACTTCGCCCGGTACGGCTGGGTCGCTCCCGGTGAGGAGGTCTCGGGCCTGGAGGACGAGTACGCGCTTTCCGCCCGGCTGCCGCGCCTCGTGTACATCAAGGCGCCAGCTCCGAATCGTGAGTCCGGGCTGAACGATCTGCTGTCGCGCATCCGCGATGACGACACTGTGGCGTACAAGGCCTTCGGCAGTAGGGACGAGCTCCAGCAACTGCTTCGCGAGGACCTCGCAGTTCTATTGGCGGAGCGCTTCCTCCTCCCCCCTGTAGCGGAGGAATCCGGCGGCGAGCTTAAGTCCGCGGCGGTAGCCCGGACCACGCCGGTGCCTACGCCCCTGAGCAGCCTTATCGGTCGGGAGCAGGAGATCTCTGCAGTGGAGGATCTCCTCGCCTCGGGCGCCCGCCTTGTCACAGTGGTAGGTCCGGGCGGGATCGGCAAGACCCGCGTTGCATTGGAGGCGGCGCGTCGGCTGGCCGAACGCGGCACGTCCCCGGTCTCGTTCGTCCCCCTCGATGCCGTCGACGAACACACCGCGGTGCTGCCCGAGGTGGCCGCGAGCATCGGGCTCGGGCTCGACGGCGGGCTGTCGGCGCTGGACGCGCTGATAGCCGCCTTCGCTGAACGCCCATTCCTGCTGGTCGTCGACAACTTCGAGCAGGTCCAGGCGGCGGCTCCAGATTTCGCCGAGCTGCTCGCCGTTTGTCCAAAGCTATCCGTGCTGGCGACGAGCCGGGTCCCGTTGAAGCTTAGGGGCGAGCGGCTGGTGCCGCTCGGACCGCTCGAGCTCCTCGAAGGCCACGACCAAACCGCACTGGAGCAGTCGGCTGCGGTCCGGCTCTTCGTGGACCGTGCCACAGCCGTGCTCGTCTCAGGAGCGCATGACCAGGCAAGGGAACTGCTCGAGACGGCCTCCGACCTGGTGGAACTCCAGCCGTTTTACGAAGAAACGCGTATTTCCTCGAAGCGGTGGCTTTGTACGTTGCCGGTGGCGGATACGTCAGCGAGGCCGCTCGGTTGCTGGGTCTCGCGAGGGCGCTGCGTGACCTGGTGGGTGCGCGCATTTGGGCTCTGCTCGACCCCATGAGCGCGCGGATCCACGACACGGTCCGTTCCGCGTCCGACGGGCCGTCGTTCGACGCAGCGTTCGCCGAGGGCCGGACGCTCGACCCGCATACGAGTGCGGCGCGGTGCCGGGCTGCGCTCGGCCTCCCAATCGCTCATCGTGACGACGTCGCAACGCAGCGGACTTAGCAAGCCGGTCGTGACCGTCGACCGCGCGGATGCGCCAGTTGCCTGATCGACTTCTGGTTTCAGTCTCAATTGAGAAGCTCATTGGTGGCACCGCGTGACTAAGTTGTGACTACATCCAGATGACCCCGACTCCTTCGGCGGTGAGCCGTCGCACTACGTCGAATAACGCGTCGACCTCGACGTCGTCGAGGACCGCAGACGGCTCATCAAGGATCAACAGCTTGGCCGAGTGCGAAAGCGCTCGGGCCATTGAGACCACTTGCTGCTGCGCCGGCCGCAGGGTGCTGACCTCCGCCGTCGGAGAGATGCCCTCGTCCCCGAGCCGGGCGAACAGCGCCCGCGTCTCGCGATGCATCGCCGCCCGATTCAGCAGCGGACCACGTTTTTGTTCGTGGCCCAAAAACACGTTTTGCGCAACCGATAGGTGCGGAACCAGGTCGAGCTCCTGGTAGATGGTGGCGATGCCGCGGGCGATCGACGCGTTCGGATCCCCGACCGGTAGCGGCTCGCCTTCGAAACGAACCTCGCCCGCAGTTGGCTCGACCAGCCCAGAAACGCACTTGATCAGCGTCGACTTGCCAGCACCATTCTGGCCGATGAGGCAATGCACCTGACCGCTGGTCACCGTCAGGTCGACGCCGCCCAGGGCACGTACGCCCGGATAGTCCTTGACCAGCCCACGAACCTCCAGCAACGAGCTGGCAGCGTCGCTCATCCGCTCCTCCGGTAACGGCTCGGCCGTCGACACTCCTCGCGGCGTGTTGGAAGACCGTAGCTGGGACTGAAGTTACCGAGGCTCGCCACGAGCCGCAGCAGATCGCTCGCACCGGCTCGGCGAGGTAGGCGAACTGGGCGACGTGGTGACGGTGTTGAAGGAGGGCCGGACGGTGGCCACCGAGCTACCGCCGGACACGCCGGTCGATACCC
>JBKOZG010000080.1:0-4407 GCA_046725775.1 Actinomycetota bacterium
CCGACGATCACTTCCACCAGAAGAATGAGCACAGTCGGTAGCAGGCCCAGGCTCTGGCCGACCTGGACCAGTAGCCAGACCTCGAGGATCGGGATGGCGACCAGCAGCACTGCCAGCAGGGCCAGCGGCCATCCGTGACGAAGTCTCATGAGGTCAGCACCTTCCGCTTCGTTACGAGTTCGCGCAACTGCTTGGAGCGATGGGCCACACCCCAGAGTGTGGTTCGGACCAGCGCCTCAATGACGATTCGCTTGCTCATCTTCGAGGTACCGTACTCCCGCTCGATGAACGTGATCGGCACCTCGACCACCCGAAAGCCGCCCCGCAATGCTCGCCAAGCTAGATCGACCTGGAAGCAGTAGCCGGCGGAAGCGACATTATCTAGCTCTAGCCCCAACAGCGTCTTGCGGCCAAAGGCACGGAAACCGCCGGTTGCGTCCCGCAGCGGAATACCCAGCATGATTCGGGTCCAGAGGTTTCCCGCGCGTGACAGCGCCTCACGCGACTTCGGCCAGTTGACGACTTCGCCACCTTTGACCCAACGCGATCCGAGGACTAGATCAGCATCGGCGAGTGCTGCCAGCAAATCCGGCAGCTGCTCTGGCTGATGTGACCCATCGGCATCCATTTCCACCAAGACTTCGTAGCCGTCATTGACGCCCCATTCAAAACCAGCCAGGTACGCCGCCCCGAGGCCTTCCTTACCGCGCCGGTGCATGACATGTACGTGGTCATCGGCGCTCGCAATCTCATCTGCCAGCCTGCCGGTGCCGTCCGGCGAATTGTCGTCGGCGATCAGAATATGGGCGTCCGGAACTGCCTTACGCGTCCGGCTGATGATGCGTGCGATGTTCTCCAACTCGTTGTAGGTCGGGATGATCACCAGAGTCGGTCCCTGGCTCATTGGCGGCGGTGTCGGTTGGCTCAACGGGAGTCTCTTTCTCGGTTGTCTGCATGGAGCCGTGCTCGAGCCTCGCTCCACGAGATCGCTGGATACGATGCCACAGCGCCGGGACGCAGGCTAGCACCGCTACAAGCGCCAGGCCCCGTTCCAGCCATGGGGCAACTCTGATGGCCGGCGTAAGGGCGCTCCGCAAAGGCATCTCAACGACCATGCTCTGTGGTGTGAACTCCGGGGTGCGCGTCGCGACCGCTCCATCTCGGGTGATGAAACCAGACACGCTGTTGGTGGTGGCCACGGCGATTTCCCGGCGGCTCTCCATCGCCCGAGCCCGGGTGATGGCGAACTGCTGCTCGATCTGACCAGTGCCGCCGTAGGTTGCATTATTGCTCTGCACCATCAGCACCTGGGCGCCACCGATCAGGGACCGATAGATGGTCTGGTCATAGGCCAGCTCGAAGCAGATCACGTCCCCGATCTTGAGCGTCCGCCCGGCCACCGCTACGTCGAGAATGCCTGGACGTGTTCCTGCCACCGACTGAGCGCCAACCTTCTGTAACAGCGGTATCAGCGGCAACAGCTGGGCCCGGAAGGGGATCCATTCGCCAAAGGGCACCAAATTCTGCTTGTCGTACCGTGCCATCACTCCGCGAACCGGATCCCACCACAGTGCCGCAGTCTGACGCTCATCAAACCCAGGCCCCTGCATCACAGCACCAACCAGAATGGGCCGACCAGCAACATCGGCAGCCGCTTGGACAGTCAACTTGGTCAACGGGTCGACGGTCGGATCGATGTCGGTCGAGTTCTCTGGCCAGAGCAAGAAGTCCGGCTCAGCGACCTCACCAAGTCGCGCTTTGGTCATCAGCTGGATCGTCTCGGACAAGTGGTTGTTGGTGACCGAGCGAGCGCGGCCCATGGCCTCAATCCCGCGACCCGGGATGTTGCCCTGCACGATCCCCACTCGCACACTTCCGGCTGAGCCGACTTCGGGCTCGACTTGGTAGAGCCGCAGGACTGAGCCGAGCAAGCCGATGCTGACGGCAAGTCCAGCAGCGACGATGATGTGGGTTCGGCGCGCTCGCCCGCCCTGCCGGGCTGACCACAGCGTGAGGATCGCCCACGCAATGAGCTGACCGATCAGGACTACGGCGAAGGAAACACCTGCGACTCCGATGATCGGAAGGAATCCGGCCAGTGGTGTGTCGACCGCCGCGTACGCGATCCGTGTCCACCCGAAGCCTCCCAAGGGAATCCGCGAATACACGTACTCGATGAGCACCCAGCAGCAGGCGGCGGCGAGCGGCCACCAGGACAGCCTGCTGACGAGGGACACGATCAATCCCAGGAGGCCGAAGAACAGGGCCATGAAGATGATCAGCAGTGCAGCGATCCAGGTGCCGAGGACATGCAGCCAACTGACACCGAGCATCAGCGTTGTCAGCCCAAACAGATACCCGAGCCCGAAGGCAGCGACCGGCCGCGCACCCCGGACCGCGAGCGTAAACGCAGGAATGCCGACGAGCAGCAGCGGCCACAGGCCGTATGGCTGCCAGCTCAGCCCGAGCGCGACGCCGGCGAGGAGCACGATGGCGGCGCGAAGCAGAGTTGACACGTATCCGGTCTCCGGCGGTTCGGATGGCGTCCCAACGGCGCGTGGGCGCGTCAGCGACGCTAGGGGCCGAGACACGGACCGAGCCTACCCAATTTGATTGCTCCGCTCGCTCGCGCTCGCTCCGCGCGTATCGCGCTGTGGAGCCCGCCTACTTCGTCGTCGCTCGCAGACGAAGAGGCGTGTCTGCTCGCTCCTCCTCAGCACGGCGGGGGCGCGATCCGGCAAACTCCTCGGATTGATAGATGAGTCGCCCAGAAGACATCGTGGCAACGCAAGTCGGGAGTGGGCCATCATCCAACCCAGGCAGCGGCGTGGGCCCTTCCCGACCGTTGTCTATGGCGTCCCAAACCGCAAGGTTGGCCAAAGCTCCCATCCGAATGATGCCCGCGTTGTCCGTGAAACCTGCCCAGTGTGCCCCTCGGGTTGCCGCATGGAAGGCCGATGTGATGCTCAACCGCTCGCCCGGTTGCCAATGCCGCACTGCGGCCCGCACGGTGGCCCAACCTGCGAGCGGGGTCACTGGGGAGTCCGTGCCGAATGCGAGCCGTACGCCCGACCGCTCCAGGGTGCCCAGTCGGTTCATCGCATGTGCCCGGTTCGGGCCGAGGCGTTGTTCGTACAGCTCGCCCGGCATGCCCCAGGCCGCGTCGAAGGCCGGTTGCATGCTCGCCACAACACCCAGTTCCGTCAACGTCGCGATGTCGGCGTCAGCGATCATCTCTACGTGCTCCAAGCGATGGCGCGCTGCCCGGATCCGCCGGGCACCGAGCGTCGCCGCCGCCCGGCGCAGACCCGACACGGCAGCGGCCACCGCGTCATCGCCGATGCAGTGAAAGCCGGCTTGCAGCTCAGCCCGGGTGCATGCGATGACGTGATCAGCGATCTGCTGTTCGGACAGATAGCGGGCACCCCATGTCTCGGCATCGGTGTACTTCTCACGCAGCGATGCAGTACGCGAACCGATAGCCCCATCCACGCAGAGGTCGCCGGCCAGCCCGGCCACGCCGGCTTGCTGTGCCCACTCGATGATCGGTTCAGTGGCGAGCTCACCCCAATAGCTTGTTATGCCCATGCCCAGCTCGGCCGCCACCTCGCGTACTCGAGTGAAGTCATCGATCGGTCCAAGGTGGGAGCCGCCCAATTCATGGACCATCGCGATACCTTCTGCCGCCGCGGCCCGCAGCGCCGCGCGTGCAGCGGATCGACGCTGTTTGTCGGTAAACAGTCGGTCCAAGCTGCCGCGGCAGAGATGGTGGGCCTCGCGAGTGAGCAGCCCATCCGCGCGATAGCCGATTGCCTCCGAGACACCCGGAAGTTGATCAAGGAGGGTTGAGGAGACTACCGCGGAGTGGACGTCCACCCGGGCGAGGTAGACCGCGACACCCCCAGCCGCTCGGTCAAGCTCGGTTCGGGTCGGAGGCAACGGTTCCGGCCACGCTCGTTCGTCCCAGCCGTGGCCGATGATGACTCGCGCATCCGGATGATGCCTGGCGTAGGCTGCGACGCGCTCCACAGCGTCATCCCTGCTTCTCACATCGCGCAGGCCTAGGCCCGCCATGACCTGGCCGGTCTGGATGAGGTGAACGTGGGCATCGACAAAGGCGGGCGTAAGCAGTCGCCCACGAAGATCAACTTCGGCTTGCCGCGGCGCTGAACGTCGGGCTTCCTCGTCGCTGCCGACGTAGCTGATCAAACCGCCGTCGGTGACCACTGCAGTCGCGCCTGGGTGGTCAGGAGCGTAGATGCGTCCCCCGACGAAGATCACAAGTTAGTCCGGAGTGCAGGCTTGATTCAGATCTGAGGGCGGTCCTCGTAGGGAATCGAGAGGACTGTCGTGGTGTCAGTGGACACTTTAGCCGCCGCTCGGATACGACCCAGTGTGGATTCGAGA
>JBKOZG010000314.1:0-10790 GCA_046725775.1 Actinomycetota bacterium
AGTGGAACCCGACCAGCGACGCACTTGGATGGAGCTGCTATTCCTGAGCTTCACCAACTTGTCCAGCACTGGCCTATCTGATGTCGTCCCCATCACGGGGCAAGCGCGCGCTGTTGTGATGCTCGAGCAGCTTGCTGGCCTCGGTTATATCGCGCTGTTCGTCTCCCGGTTGGTGGGCCTGACCATCGCCTGGCAAATGACTGCCCCGAGCGGCCCCAGGCGACCCGGCACCCGCTGATGGCGCAGCGGTTGCTCGTGGTTGCCCACGCGGCAACGTCGGCAACAAGAGGATTGGTGTTCGGCGACTCTGGCGAACTGCCCTCGCGCGAGATCCGTCGGCTCAGTGGTCGTACCGCGTGTTGGGTACGCGGACCCGAGGAGGCATGCGAGGCGACTGCGGCGCGTCTTGGCGGAACGGCCGAAGCGATCCGGAACCTGCGTGAATGTGACTTCGGAGCATGGGCCGGCAGGGAATTGATCAACATCGCTACCGAGGACTCGTCCGGGCTCGACGCCTGGCTGCGCGATCCGTACGCGGCCCCGCACGGTGGCGAGAGTCTCGCCGAGTTGATCGGCCGGGTGGGTCGCGTGCTTGATGATCATCACTGGCCTGATGGCCGAAGCGTCGCCGTCGTGACAACGCTAGTCGCGCGAGCGCTCCTGGTGCACGCGCTCGGAGCCGCACCCGAGGTGATCTTTCGGATCGACATTGCGCCACTCGGTCGCGCCTTGATCAGTCGGAGTCGGCAGACATGGCGCCTCACCAGTCTTGATCCCGTGAAGGACAGTCCCCGAGTACACGGCCACGTCTAGTGGCTCACTGTTCAGGATCGGGTCATGGTCGAGCTGTAGCCGCCACCGCCGGGGTAGACCCAGTCGCCGCTGATCGTTTGGTCGTCGTCGCTGAACTCGCCCCGATAGAAGGCTGGGCTGCCTCTGGCGCCGGCCCAGATCGTCAAGGTCTTCCCGACCAGTTCGTAGACGTAGTCCAAGGTGTTGCCGGCCGAATCGAAGAAGCGCGAGTGAATCTCCTCGCTGGGCGGCTCGCTGAAGGGACGGAGGTGACCGATCACCTCCAGACCGATGATCTGCTGTCCGTGCTGGCTGAGCTCGACGTGTTGCAGCAAGAAGAAGCGGCCGGGCATCCACTCGTAGCGGACTGTTCCTTGGGCTTCACCGGTCACTGTCCAGCTGCCGACGAGGCGGTCGAGCGCGGCCATCGCGTCGCTGGGCTGGGTGGGCTGGTCGGGGGTGTAGGGATCGTCGGACATGGTCTTCCCTTTCTGAGCGGCCCGCGGATCGAGCTGACTGCAGCTACATCGGAGGCCGAACGGCCGCTTCGACATCCGATCTGCCAGCAGTGGATGTGATCCAGATCACAGTCATTTGATGTCGAATCCCGTGGCCTGACTCGGACGTAGCGGCATCCACTCACCAATCGAAGGAGTAGTCATGACCGCCTCATCCACCGCACCGGCCGCCACCTCGATAGACCTGCGGAGCACGTCACCCGTGTCCACGCGGGTCCTGTTGTTCGCCGGCGCTGTCGCCGGACCCCTGTTCGCCATGTTGGCCACCGGCCAGGTTCTGCTCCGCGACGGGTTCGACCTGCGACGGCACCCGCTCAGCCTGCTCGCCACCGGCGGCCCCGGCTTTGTTCAGGTAGCCAACTTCATACTCGCCGGCCTTGGAGTGCTGGGTCTGGCTATCGCCGTCCGGCGCACCGTCACCGATGGCGTCGGCCGACGCTCGTTGGCCCCGCTGATCGCCGTCTTCGGTCTTGGGCTGGTCGCTTCGGGTGTGTTCGTCATGGACCCCGAGAATGGATTCCCGATCGGCACGCCCGAAGGGCCGGCGGCGGCGATGTCGTGGCAAGGCATCGCTCACATCGTTGCTGTGACGGCGGCCTTCACTGGGCTGGCCGGGGCCTGCATCGTGCTGACTGTACGGATGGTTCGTCGCCGCGCCGGCTGGGCTGCAGTGCTGAATGGGTGCGCCGCGCTGGTCCTCCTGGCACCGGTAAATCCGGCGTGGGCGAGCATCCAGCTCGCCGTCACCGCCCTGGTTGCGTTCACCTGGACGACTGCGCTGTCACTGCGGCTGCTGCGATCATCCTCGGCGCGCTGACTGGCGACTACGCTGCCACCCGTACCGGATTGAGGAAACAGTCATGAAGTACCTACTGCTGAGCTACACGCCCATCGCCGAGTGGGACTCCTCCGACCCCGACATCCCCTCGCCGGAGGCGCTGGAGGCGTTCTCAATTTTTGAGAAGTTCCAGGCCGAGCTGATGGCGTCCGGGGAGCTGGTCGCTACCGAGGGCCTTGGGCACCCGTCCATGTCTCGGACCCTGCGCAAGCAGGCCGACGCGGTCGTGGTCACCGACGGACCGTTCGCTGAGCTGAAGGAAGTGCTGGCCAGCTATGCAGTCATCGACTGCAGCGGCAACGACCGGGCTGTAGAGATCGCCCGCCAGGTGGTCGCCGCGATCGGCGACACCGTGGAGATCCGACCCATCATGGGTGAGGACTTTGGCGAGTCCACTGCCCTGACCTAGCACTTGCCAAACCACATGGCAGCCTTTGCACCAGAGCTCGAGCACCTGCTGCGCACCGAGGCGCCGCAGGTGCTCGGCGCATTGGTGCGCAGATTTGGCCACTTCGACATCGCCGAGGACGCGGTCCAGGACGCGCTTCTCACCGCCGCACAGCAGTGGCCGACTCACGGCATTCCCGACTATCCCCGCGGCTGGCTGATCCGGGTCGGCTACCGCCGCATGGTCGACCAGCTCCGAGCCGACCAGCTCCGGCAGCGTCGCGAGTACCAGCTGGCCAGCCAGCCAGCGCCGGCTTCGACCGATGAACCGGCCGCCGACGATAGCCTGACGCTGTTGTTCCTGTGCTGCCATCCGATTCTCAGCCCCGTCTCCCAGGTCGCGTTGACACTGCGAGCCGTCGGCGGGCTGACCACCACTGAGATCGCTCACGCATATGGAGTCACCGAAGTCGCCATGGGCCAGCGGATCAGCCGTGCTAAGCAACAGATCAGGTCAACTGGCGGACGGTTTGTCCTCCCATCGGCTGAAGACCGAGGCAACCGACTGACCGCTGTGCTGCAAGTGCTGTACCTGATCTTCAACGAAGGTTATGCGGCGACCGCGGGCGAGCAGCTGCACCGGGTCGACCTGACCACCGAGGCGATTCGGTTGACTCGGATGCTCCACCGACTGCTGCCCGATGAGCCGGAGGTAGCCGGACTGCTGGCACTAATGCTGCTCAGCGATGCGCGCCGCCCCGCCCGCTCCACCGAGGCCGGGGACCTGGTCACGATGGAACATCAGCAGCGCGACCTATGGGATAAGGCGCTCACCGCCGAGGGCACGGCGCTGATCACTGCAGCCATGCGCCGGCGCCAGGTGGGGCCGTACCAGCTGCAGGCCGCTATCGCCGCGTTGCACAACGGGGCAGCTAGTTACGCCGAAACCGATTGGCCGCAGATCGCCGCCCTGTACGCGTGGTTGGAGCAGCTCACACCGACCTCGCCGGTCCGGCTCAGCAGGGCCGTCGCTGTCGCGATGGCGTACGGCCCGCGGCGCGGCATTGTGCTGCTGGACAGCCTCGCGGACGACCCGCTCATCCGGCAGCGAGAGCGAGCCGTCCGCGCTCACCTGCTCGAACTCAACGGCGACACCCAGCACGCCGCCGAACTCTTCCGAGAAGCGGCCACCCTTACCGATAACCTCGCCGAGCGCCGGTATCTCGAGAGTCGAGCCCAGCACCTCGAATCGTGAGACCAGCTGCCTGTCGTTTCCTCAAGCGGGCGTAAAGCCCGCAACAGCGCCAATGACGGTGATCGCCGGCGGATTGATGCCCGCGTTCTTGGTGAGGGCTGCGATGTCGGCGACAGTACCGCGCACCGCCTGCTGGCTCGGCATTGCCGCATCGGCGACCGTCATGGCTGGAGTGTCGGCGGCTAGCCCGTGTTTGATCAACTCGGCAGTGACGGCCGGCAGCGTAGCGACGCCCATCATGATCACCAAGGTGGTGTTGGCAGTGGCCAACGCCTGCCAGTTGAGGGTTGAGCCGGGATCACCTGGCGGGGCATGGCCAGAGATCACCGTGACCCCTTGGGTGAGCTCACGGTGGGTGAGCGGCACTCCGGCCAACGCCGGTGCCGCGATGGCCGAGGAGACGCCTGGGATTACCGTGACGGGAAGCCCTGCGGCCGCGCAGGCCTGCCACTCCTCACCGCCTCGGCCGAACACGAACGGGTCGCCGCCCTTGAGCCGGACGACAGTCTTGCCCGCAGAGGCGTGCTCGATCAGGATCTCGTTGATCCGCTCCTGCGGAGTGGAGGCGCCTCTGGGGATCTTGGCGACATCGATGATCAACGCCTCCGGCCTGGCGTGCTGCAGTGCTGACAGCGGAGCCAGTCGATCACAGACAATGACGTCTGCCTCGTTGATGGCCTCCAGCCCTGCGACGGTCAGCAGGCCAGGGTCACCCGGGCCGCCGCCGACCAAGATCACAGATCCAGCGCCTGTGGATTGCTCGATTTTGGCTGCGACGGGAGACACAGCCGGCACACCATGATCACGAGCAGCCGCCGCGATCATCTGATCACGTTCCGCGACGCCGGTAGCCGGTACCACGAGTGCGGCATCCCGGAAGTCCTCGGGTGCTGACGGTCGGCGGCGCAAGATCAACAACCCCCGCGCCGCGAGGTCGGCGACGATCGCTCCGACCTCGGGCGCAACCACTGTGACCACGGCCCCTGAGTCGAGCAACCCTCGGATTGCCGACAGCGCCGCTGGACCACCCCCGCAGACCAGCACAGGTAGCCCGTCCAGCTCAAGGCTGGCGGAGAAGCCCGATGGTGGCTGGATCTGCATGGCGGCGTGAGGTTATCACCCAGTCGTCTATTGCACTCTGACCGGGCAGCCCGCCTGATTCGCCTCCTTCGTCGCTCGCGAACAGCCGCTGCTCCACCACGCAAGCCGCGGCCGCGAGCTCCTGCAGTCGGCGAAGCGGGCTGCCCGTCATAGTGCCGTGCAGGCAGCTCCGAAGCCTCACGCCAGCCGTGCCCGGACCTGTCCCTCCATTACGCGTTGCAGCAGCGAGACCGTCTCCGGGTCAAGATCGACCCCGAGGGTCCGGGCCTGCGCCGCCAGTTGGAGCGCGAGCCGGTCTGTCTCAGCTGCGTTTCCCGCGCTGTGTTCTGTCCGGATGCGGGCGGCCAGCAACAGCTCGTCGCCTGGCGCGGCCAACAGTGCCCGCGCGGCCGCCCAGCGAGCCCGTTCCACGTCACCAGCAAGCAAGGCGCGGTCAGCGAGCTCCAGACCGATGTCGCGGACACACGAGATCATGTCGGTGCGCAATTCCTCGGCCCAATGCCATTGGCCAGGCGCCGCATCGGCAAGCGGCGCACCGCGCACCAGTTGCAGCGCGGCCTGCAGACTGTCGTCGCTGGCGCGGTTGACTCCGGTCGCGGTGAGGATCTGCAGCCGCTGCCAGTCGGAGCTGACTGCCGGATGCAGCGTGATCCGTCCGGTGTACGCGTCCGGCAGGTATACCTCTCCCGCCGGGCTGGCGCCGAGCCAGCTGCGCAGCCGGCTCATGTTGGATCGGCGAGTGCCATCCGCCACAGCCAGCGCCGCCACCATCGCTTGGGCGGTGCTTCCCGGATTTTCAAGCAGCCAGGCGCAATACTCCAGGCACTGCTTAGCGGCGCGTGCAGGCGCCGTCCCCTTGGCACCGTGCAGCTCGATGGGACCAAGCATCTGAAGCGTGGGATGGTGGACCGTCCGGTCGGGGTCCATCGCTGCCTCCATGATCAAGGCCCCTTCTGCTGTGATTGCCGTGCCCCACGTCGTTGATCGGCTGCCCAAGTACGTGACGTTGTTGGGCGGCGGATTCGGCTGCGCGCAGGCCTCGCTCCACCACGGTGCGAGGGTTGTCTCGTCACTGCCGGTGCTCTTGATGAGATCAACAACCGCGGTCAACTCTGGAGGCTCCAACCACTGTGGAGACAGCGAGAGGCCGGCGGGCTCCAGCAGGACCTTCCGCTCAGTGGACCTACCATCCCCCCGTAACGACCAGGCAGCGTCTGAAACAGGTCCGACCACGACTGCAGCCAGCGCCACCTTGGGCTCGGTGTTGATCAGTGCACTGAGCCGGGCGCTCTGCACGGTGCTCAGTGGCTGCTGCACCAGAACAATTTCGGGAGCCCATGGGTCAGCGAGATCCGGGTCAATGCGGTGCTGACTCAGTACCGGATAGCGACGATGTTCACGTTGCAGGGCGGCGCGCTGTTCAAGTCGGTCGAGCAGTGCGTCGCAGTCGGTGGTGCGCAGCACATTATGTCTGCCTAGCGCCTCAGGCAGCCGCTCACCACCGCCCAGCAATGTCACGATCATCTCGTCGGCCCATGGGGAGAAGGAAAGCTCGACGGCCATGGCAGCCATCAGATCGGCCGCCGGGAAGCCGGCGTCTGGCTGAATCTCGAGCAGGCCGACGGATTCCAGATCGCCAAGCACCAGTCGGCCCTGTTCGTCGCGACCCAGCGTGACCAGGGCTGGCCACGGACGCGCAGCTTCACCAAATCCCGGCACCGACTTGAGATATCCCACATCCTCCTGAGCGATAAGCCACGAGCGACCACGCAGCGTGAAACCCACTGGTGCAGTCGGGCAAACCTCTTGCATGCAGAGCTCAATCTCGGTCTCACCGATCAAGGCCAGCTGTAGTGGAGGTGGCGCTGCCTCGGAGTCTCTGCAGTGTGCGGCGATCGCACGCATGGCGCGGTCGAGCGTACGTAGGCTCAACGGCCGCTGTCGCTGGCCGAGCGCGACCTCGGCGGGCCCCGTCGCGGGTGGCGGATGTATGATCCGTCGGCCGGGCGGCCTTGTTTGGAGCTGAATGCGCCGCCGCCAGGCCAGCCCGCCGATCACACCGGCCGCCAGCAGCCCGCCGACGCCCGCCAGCGATATCAGGGGGACATCGACCGTTGTTCCCGAATCGGGTGTCGCCGTTTCCGGGCTGTCGGCCGGTCGACTTGATGAGGCCGACGGCTCCGCTGGTGAGGCAGATGGTTGGGCAGGTGAAACCGATGGTAGAGGTGGCGTCGCAGGACGCTCGTGCTTCGGCAGTGGGCTTTCAGTTCGGTCCTGCTGCGGATGAGGGGGTTTCGACTCCGGTCTTGCCGCGGGCTTAAGCTCGGGCAGCACCAGACGCATTCCCACGGCGAGCTCGTCGGGGTCGCTCAACTGCGCTCTGTTGACGCGGAAGATCTCCTTCCAGCGAGCCGAAGTGCCGAGCTCCCGCTCGGCAATCGAGGTGAGTGTGTCCCCGCGGCGTACGGTAATTACGCGATCGCCCGCAGGGGCGTCCGAATCCAGATCGGGGATCCTGAGTCGCCAGCCGACTTGCAGCCGGTCTGGTCCGCCGGTTAGCACACTGGGGTTCGCGGCAGCGATCTTGCGCCAGTCTTGGCCCTCCCCGTAGTACAGCGCGGCGAGACTCCAGAGATCGTCACCAGCCTGCACCACATGATGCCTGGCATGATCAGCTCGCTTTGTCCGAGGAGCCGCTAGGGCAGGGGGTTGCAGAGTCTTGGCCGGCTCGATGATCACTGCCGGGGGATCGGGCGCCGCAGCCACGGCTGCGACCTGGTGACCTGAGTCGGAATCGGCTTGCACAGCGTGTGGCACCGAAATCGTAGTGATCACCGAAATCAGCAGTCCGGCTGCAAAGCGCTGCGGTGCATCAAGGCCTGGAAGGCGGATCCGAATGCGTTGCCGCGAAAATAGCGCTACCAACTCACTGATCACCGACAGCGTGAAGGCCAGCCACGCCAGCCAGCCGACGATGGTGATCAGGCTCACCAAGATCATGCCGTCGACTGATGTTGACAGAGTGCGCCGCAGAACGTTCCACGTCAGCTCATCCGGCAGCGGATTACCTCCGAGAATGGCCAAGGCGACGGGAACGCCGGCGGTACCGAGCAACAGGATGGCGAGGGAACCGAGGCCGCGAATCAGCCGAGCCATCAATAGACCACTCGCTCTGACATGCCGGTCCCGTTCCATTTCCTGAGCCGCGCGCTCAGTCGCGCGTGGAATCCGCATACTCCGCACTTACTGTTCCGAGATCGAGTGGCGATGGGAACCGCTAGGTGTTGTCCGTTCGCCGGACGTGTTGTCCGTCGCGGGAGAAATGCCCGCCGTGGTCTCGGCATCAGCCGACCATGATCCTGAGCATCGCGGCGACAAGGAAGATCAGGCCGAAGATCACTGCTGGCAACGTCATATAGATCGTCATGCCTTCCGCGGCAGCACTGGCCTTGATCTGCTCACGGGTTAGATGGGCGTCGCGCAACTCGCGTACGCGTGCGCGCAGCGTGCCGGAGAGGGCCGCACCGGTCTCATCCAGCTGCATCACGTCAGCGATGTCACCGAGTTCGGGGAGCTTGAGCTGATCAGACAGCCTGCGGAGTTCGGCGTACGGGGACTGCTGTTCGAGCCGTGCGCGTTCGAGTGCCGTCCGGATGTGGACGAAGAGCGGCACATCGCTCAGGGCGGCAGCGTTGTGCAGTGCCTGGGTGGCGGAGGCATTCGTGAGGCGCTCCAAGGTCACCAGGTCGATGTAGACCAACAAGGCCTCGGCGGCACCGACCCAGACATTCTGTGCTTTCCGCCGCAGGAGCAGATCGGGCACAAAGAAGCCGCTCACTGCACCTACTACAACGGCGATGGCGGGAATCGGGCTGAGGTGACCCGTCAGGTAGACGAACGCACAACCAGCGAGCCCCGGCAGCACTGCACCGATGATCGCGATCACAGCCTTGTCGGCATAGAACTCAGCGACCGATTTGTCCTGGAGTCGCAACGCGCGATGCTGTCGACCGGAGAGAGGAATGGGCACCGCGCGATAGATCAAGGCGCCTAGGCGCTCCGAGCGACTGCCGATAGGGCCGATGTCCAGCAGGGGCATGCGGTCTGTGTCATCGGCGCCGATCCGCTCCAGGGCAGCGTCCAGACGTGGCGTGGAACGCCCGAAGGCGACCACCAGGCAACTCATTCCAGCAGCCAGGAGGATGCCTGAGAGCGTTACAAAGGCGACGGTCATCGGTGCTCTCCGAGAAGGATGCGCGGCCGATCGGCCTGATGCGCCTTACGCCGCATAAGGATCAGCGAGGCGATGTAAGAGATCAACAGTAGTGATAGCAGCATTTGACCCAGCGCCGTCCGGTATGGCGCAAAGAAGTCTGGTGAAAGCAGGAACACCAGGACGAGAGTTGAGAACGAGATCACGGTTACCTGGCGGACGACAACGTACGGCTTGCTCGACCTCGATTGCTCGCCGTCCCTTGAGCTGTGCCTGGATTGAGTCGGCGAGAGCATTGAGGGTGATCGACGCCCCATTTGCGCCGCGGCTCGACACCAAGATCAACGCGGCGATCACAGCATCGGCGTCGGGAGAGTCAACCGAGTCAGCGAACCGCATCAGGGCGTCGCGGGTCTCCCAGCGGTTGTTCAGCCTGGTCACCAGGAGGCTGATCTCATCAGCGATCATCGGCGGAGCCGTACGCCGTGAGATGCGGATCGCGTCGGTGATCGATCTGCCAGTGGTGAGCGTCGCGGCCAGCGTTCGTACCCAGCGATCGAGCGCCTCGAGCAATTCGACGTCACGTGGTCTGGGAAGCACCAGCAAATAGGGCAGGCCGATAGCGGTTGCCGGCAGCACGACGATCATGATCAGCCAGTGCGTCAGCACCGCAACCACACAACCGATGATCACGCTCAGCAGCAAGATCACATCTCGACGACGCCCGCGCGGACCTGGAGGTCGTCGAGTGAGGCGTGCCCACAGCTCTGCAGCGGACTCGGCTCGTCGACTTGCTGTTGGTGGCGTCCGTTTCCTTAGCCCGGCGAGGATTCCTAGCAGTCCGCCAATGATCAATAAGCCGGCTGTGATCGCCACGATCCCGCTCACGGATGGCGCCCTGCTGGTGCCGGTCGGGCCGAGCGGGGAAGATCACGACGAAAGGGGTGCAGTTCCGCCTCGAACTCAGCATCGGGAAAGTACCCGGCGGATTGGCTGCCACTGCCCGTGGCGTGGTAGGTGAGATGGGTAACCGGACGACCGTGCTCGATGGCACGAGTAACTTGCCGGATCTCCGACACATACCGGCGACGCGCGCCGCCCTTCCAAGTCTCGTCGACCAGCTTCACATAGATGAATAGGTGAATGTTGTGGGCGATCTGGCGGTACGCCTCCTCGACCGAAAGCACCCCGCCCTGCGCAACTCTTGACGCCAGACGATCCATGGTCGACTCCGCCGAGTGCGAATGGGTCGTACTCAATGTGCCGGTGCCGGCCTGCATAGCCTCGAACATCGCTGCCGCCTCGCCACCGCGAACTTCACCAACTACCAGCCGCGACAGGTTCTGCCGCAGGGCTTCCGGCACCAGGTCTGAGATCGTGAAATCGCCGACGCGGCTGCCGCCAGATGTCTCACCGTGGCCGACGCGCGCCTGGAGGGCCAGGATGTTCTCCCGACCGGGCTGGAGATGAGTCATCAGCTCGTAATCAGTCTCCAGCGTGCCAAAGCGCTCATTGAGCGGGATAGATTTGATCAAGGCGCGCAGTAAAGTGGTCTTCCCAGCACCTTGATCACCAGAGATCACCATTGACTTCCGCGCCAAGATCGCAGCATCCAAGAACTGCGCCACCTCGTACGGCATCAGCCCACCCTGGGCAAGATCTGCCAAGGACACGTCGGTGAGGGTG
>JBKOZG010000281.1:0-12210 GCA_046725775.1 Actinomycetota bacterium
CCGTACGCCCACTCGCGGCCAGGTGCAGTCCCAGGCGGCAGAAGGTACGACGTTGACAAGAAGGGCAAGTCCATCGGTCAACCGCCAGTGGTAGGTCACATCAACGAAGCGGTTGCTTCCGGCCGCGGAAACTCGTACCGCCGCCCACAGTTGATCATGATCGTGGAAGAGCTGATCCAGCCGATGCACTAGCCGGTCCAGGCCGCGATCTCGCCAGCGTTGTTCTGATGATGGACCGGGTAAGCCTTCGCCGTCGGCGTCCTCGGGACGGCCGAGCTCATAGGAGCCCCGGGCATTGCTCCGATCGTTGTCGGTTGGTCCCCGCCAAAGCTCGAGCCGGGGACCGTCCACGTCGGTTCCGTAGAGCCGCAGCAGCCGACCCGTGTAGACGTCGAACTGCGCAGGGCCGAGCGTGATCACTGGCTCCGACGGCTTCAGAAGCGGCGGCGCGGGCCAGTTGGGCAGCGTGGGGATCGATTCCGGTGCAGTCAACTCGAACTGGCCGAAGGCCACCTCATGGCCATGATCGGCCCACACTGTCAGCACGGCCAGCTCGGCTCTCAGCGTCAGCCAGGTCTCGCCGTCGCCGGGCCTGATCAGCTCCTCAGGTAACATGACCGCTCCCTGTTGACCTGGCTGAACTGCCGGCATATGGACCATCGCCTCGGCTACCGAATGCCCGTCTACCTCTTTGACCGCGACGAAGCGCAGATGCTCGGTGGAGAGGGTGTGGTAGCGATTGCGGACCGTGACCAGCCTGCCGTCGAGGCCGAAGACGACCGGCTGATTCACCCGCGTGAACTCGGCGAGGCTCGGCGTCGGCGTACCGTCGGGCAACAGCATCCCATCCATTACAAAGTTGCCGTCGTGCACGACCTCGCCGAAGTCACCGCCGTAGCCGTAGAACTCAGTACCGTCTGGGGCACGCGTCAACAGTCCATGATCACGCCATTCCCAGAGGAAGCCTCCGTGCAGCCGCGGGTAGCGCTCGGTCAGTTCGTCGTAGATGTGCAGGCCGCCCGGGCCATTGCCCATCGCGTGCGCGTACTCGCACATCACAAAGGGCTTGCTGCGGACCCGCTCGGCGTCGGCGGGTTCGTTGAGGTAGGAAATGAAGCCGCTCTCGGAACCAATCGCCTCGGTCTCGATGTAGTTCGGGTACATCCGGGAGTAGATGTCGGTATATGCGCAGCTGTGGTCGCCCTCGTAGTGAATCGGGCGCCCGGGATCGCGGCGCCGCACCCAATCAGCCATCTGCACGAGGTTGCGGCCGGTTCCGGCCTCGTTGCCGAGGGACCAGATGATCACTGACGGATGGTTCTTATCGCGCTCGACGGTACGTTCCATGCGGTCGATACAGACCTCCGTCCACCGCGGATCATCGCTCGGGTTTGCTTGCCAGTCACAGTCGACAAACCCGTGTGTTTCGTAATCACATTCATCGATCACCCAGAAGCCCAGCTCGTCAGCAAGATCAAGTACGCGCGGGTGCGGTGGATAGTGGCTAGTGCGGATTGCATTGATCCCGGCTCGCTTCATCATGATCATGTCGGCTCGCGCGTACTGCTCGTCGAACATCCGGCCCCGGACCGGGTGGGTCTCATGCCGGTTCACGCCGTGGAAGATCACCTGCGTCCCGTTGACGCTGAGCATGTCACGGTCAATCTCGACCCGCCGAAAACCCAGCCGAAGCGTGAGCGTCTCACCCCGTGAGCTGACGCGCGCCTTGTAGAGCCTCGGAACCTCCGCACTCCACGGCTCGACCTGCCCAACCGAGAACGGGCCGATCTCGCTAGGCCTCGCGAAGCGTTGCTCAACGCCGAGTTCGGCAATCTTGATCACAAGCGGGAATGCGTGCTCCGAGGCGATGATTTCCGGGTCAATCGATCCTGTGCCGTCCGGCGCGTACCCCGTACGCAACCAGAGATCATCCACAGCTCCCGGTGGGCGGCTCAGCAGCGTGACATCGCGAAAGATCCCAGGCAGCCACCATTGATCTTGGTCCTCTAGATAGCTCATCGAGGACCACTGGTGCACCCGCACCAAGATCACATTCTTGCCTGGTTGCACTACATCCGTGATGTCGAATTCCTGCACCAGCCGGCTGCCCTTTCCCACCCCGATCTCGATGCCGTTCAACCACACGCGATAGACCGACTCCACACCGGCAAAACGAAGCAGCACCCGTTCCGACGACCAGTTCGGCAGCTCGAAGGTCCGGCGATGATCACCAGTGGGATTCTCATCGGGGACGTGCGGGGGATCGATCGGGAACGGATATCGGACATTGGTGTAGATCGGCCGGCCGTACCTGCCCTGCTGAGCCTTCGCGGACGTGCCAGGCAGCACCCAATGGGACGGGACCGGGATGGTGTCCCACCCGGTGTCGTCGAAATCCGGATCGGCGGCCGCATCGTCAAGACCATGGGCCACCGGGGACCACCGAAACTTCCAGTCACCGTTCAGGCTGAGTGTCGGAGCGTCGGTCGACTGCCAGGCCCGCGGCCGGCTGCGCAGGCCATTTCCGACAGAGAAGTCGTCGAGATAGCTGCTCACAGGCTTGTCAGGGTCGTAGGTGGCTCGAGGTTGTCATCGTGAAGAACACTATTCGTCCGGCCTCCTGACTCGCATCTATCACTGCCGCCCGGTAGCATTCGGGAGTTGTGCGGCGACAGGCGCCGGCAGTGATCAAGTCCGGGACCGGAGTGACGTCTCGGGAACGAGGGGTTACATAGTGGGTTCGGTCATCAAGAAGCGTCGCAAGCGGATGGCGAAGAAGAAGCATCGCAAACTGCTCAAGCGCACACGAATCCAGCGTCGTCGCGCGGGCAAGTAGCTTCACGGCTGGACCATGATGGCCACGGAACGGGTCGTTCTCGTCACCGGCGTCTCACGTGACCTGGGTGCCCGGTTCGCCCGCTCGCTGGCAGCCGAGGATCACGTCGAGGTGGTGGGACTCGATGTGATCCCGCCGCGTCAGGACCTGGGTAGGGCCGATTTCGTACGCGCCGACATCCGCAATCCGGTGATCGCGAAGGTGATCGCCGCCCGTCGCGTTGACACCGTCGTCCATCTTGCAGTGGTCACGGGCCCTGGAAGTGCCGGTGGACGCTCCTCCATGAAAGAGATCAATGTCATCGGCACGATGCAGCTGCTCGCTGCATGTCAGCGGGCGGATACGGTCCGGAAACTAGTCGTGCAAAGTTCGATATCGGTCTATGGGGCCTCCCCGCGAGATCCGGCTAAGTTCACCGAGGACATGTCGCCTCGCGCCCAGCCACGGACGGGTTTCGGCAAGGACTCAGTAGAGATCGAAAGTTATGTTCGTGGCCTGGCCCGTCGCAGGCCCGATGTTGTTGTCACGACCCTGCGGCTGGCGAACCTGATGGGGGCAGGCGTGGATAGCCACGTGACACGCTACCTCTCGCTCCCGCTGGTGCCGAGAGTCATGGGATTCGATGCGCGGCTGCAGTTCCTGCATCCCAGCGACGCGATCGATGCCTTGCTGCTCGTGACGCACCGTAACGTGCCGGGCACTTACAATGTTGCGGCGCCCGATATCGTCACCCTCACCCAGGCGCTCCGCAAGATGGGTCGGCCGACCATCGGCGTCCCGAGGGCCACTGCGCCGTTTGTTGCCACTCTGGTACGGCAGGCGCGGCTGGTGGACTTCTCAGCCGACCAAGTTGACGCTCTGACCTACGGTCGTGCCATGGACACATCCCGGTTCACGTCCCAGACAGGATTCGTTCCGAGGTTCACCAGCCTGGCGGCGTTGGAGCAGTTCGTCGGCCTGAGCAAGGTTGGCATGCTGAGCCCGGAGCGGGTTGACAGCGCACTCGAAGCAGTACGCAGCGTGCTCGGAAGTGCGGCAACCAGAAATGGCTGAGGCGGAGATCATCCAGTTCGACAGCCGCGACCAGCGGCGGCGTACCGGCCGTGCCGGACCCGAGGCGGCGTCCCAAGAATCGCCAACTGATGGTCAGCCGGGTATCGACTCAGATGAAGTTCCGCCCACCCCCACGCTTGGCGCTCTACTGAGCCAGCTGGTTCGACTGGCCTCCCAGTCGCTAGCGAGCCTGCAGTCGCCGATCACCAAGCTGGGCAATCTGGCAGCCGACCCGCTGCACGCTTCGGCTTCGCTGGCAGAAACGCTGGGGGTGGACTGGGATGAGTTGCTGGAGCACATTGTCGCCTTCCTGCGCGAGCGACTTCGCGGCGACTATGCGGTCGATGAGTTCGGATTCGACCCCGAGTTCACCGCCAAGGTCTATTTGCCGCTGCTGCGCCTCCTCGCTGACTCCTGGTTCCGGGTCGAGGTTCGAGGTGCGGAGAACCTCCCAACAGATGGTTCAGCGCTTTTGGTTTCAAATCACGCAGGCACCTTGCCGATCGATGGGATGATCTTGCAAACGGTGGTGTACGACGAGATCGGCCGCCATGTCCGGATGTTGGGGGCGGACTTGATCTTCAAGACGCCTTTCTCTGGAGATCTTGCTCGCAAAACGGGCACCACCTTGGCTTGCCAAGAGGATGCGGAACGTCTCCTGGCCTCCAATCAGCTGGTGGCTGTTTTCCCCGAAGGGTTCAAAGGCCTTGGCAAGCCGTACGCCGATCGCTACAAGCTGCAACGGTTCGGTCGCGGAGGATTCGTTTCGGCAGCCCTCCGAGCTCAGGTTCCGATCATCCCCACAGCGATTATCGGCTCGGAGGAGATCTACCCGCTGATCGCCAGGGTGCCTGGGCTCGCAAGGATTCTGGGGTTGCCATACTTCCCGATTACGCCGCTGTTTCCCTGGCTCGGTCCGCTCGGCATGATCCCTTTGCCGAGCAAGTGGATCATCGAGTTCGGCGAGGCAATTACCACCGACGAGCTCGGTTCCGGCGCGGCCGATGATCCCATGATCGTGTTCAACATCACCGACCAGGTCCGGGAGACGATTCAGCAAACGCTGTACGCGCTACTCATGCAGCGACGGAGCGCTTTCTTCTAGCCACCGACCGAACCTGTCGGATGAAGCAGGCGGAGACGCTCCCGAGACCCGGGAAAACCTAAGATGCTTGAAACCTGGGCATAGGAAGTCCTAGGGTCCGCCAACCTAACGATCACGTTTTCTCCGCACTGGGGAGCGTCTCCGTCTGCGTTTCAGTGAATGACGTCGAGGTCAGGGCAGGGAAGAGCTGCCCAACTAGTCTGTGCCTCGTGTTCTGGGCCCTGGTGGTGATCTTGCTGGCCTTCGCTGGGTTCACCGTGATCGTGGTCCGGCTGCGTCGTCGAGTCGGCGCCGCCGACGAGCGCAGTGAGGCCATTGTCACGGCCGGTCAGGAGCGGCGGATTGATCTTGAGCAGCTCAAGGGCTTCGTGTACGTCGGAGCGGGCGCCTTGGCGCTACTGGCAATAGCGGTCATCCTGGTGGGCCTGTTCGCAAACCAGAACGGCCGAGCCGAGGGCCTGGCCGTACTCGGGTTCTTCGGCTACGCGGCATACCTCGGCGCAGCGACGGTGGTGCTCTATGTCATGAGCCGCAAGAGCTAGCCCGCGCCGCCCTTTATGACGCGCCTGACGGCAAACCCGGTCGCGAGCGCCCCGGCAGTCGCGCCAGCTGCCCCAGCGCCAAATAGCCCTACACGCGCTGCCTTCCGACCGCTGCGATAGTCCTGAATCTGCCAGTCCTGTTCCTCGGCGTACGCCAGCAACCTGCCATCGGGGTTGATCGCGCACGGGTGCCCGACCAGCGACAGCATAGGAAGGTCGTTGTAGGAGTCTGAGTACGCGAAGCAACGGGCAAGATCGAATCCGTGCTCATGTGCCAGCGCGCGTACCGCATCCGCTTTGGCTGCGCCGTGGAGCAAATCACCTTTGAGCCGGCCGGTGTAGACACCGTCGATGTGCTCAGCCGTGGTACCCAGCGCGCCGGTCAGTCCTAGTCGCGCAGCGATGATGCCGGCCACCTCCACCGGTGCAGCGGTCACCAGCCAGACTTGCTGCCCTACGTCCAGGTGCAGCTGAGCAAGCGCCCTGGTGCCGGGCCAGATGCGACCAGCAATGGACTCCTCGTAAACCTCCGTTGCGATCTCGGTCAGCTCCGTAAAGGTGTGCCCTTCGATGAAGCCCAATGTCACGCTGCGGACATCCTGGATGTGGCCGGGCTTCTCACGTCCCACCATCCGGAAGTACGCCTGCAGCCAGAGGCCCTTCAAGATCACCCGTGGCGGGAAGAAGCCGCGTCGATACATACCCTTGGCGAGGTAGAATAGCGAGGCACCCTGGACCACCGTGTTGTCGAGGTCGAAGAAAGCCGCTGCGGTTGGATCCTCATGAATCAGTGGAACCTGGTGCATGTCGCTTGCTCCCACCTCATCCCGAGCGGATAGCAGAGGGCCGGCGCTCGCAGGAGGATCGGTTTGGTCGACGGGAATTGCCGACGCGTCACTGCCCGGCAAGGACTCGACATCGCCGACATGCACGGGCGGCTTGCCGTCCGATCTACTCATCGCGCTCTCCCGTCCGATCACGTCATCACCATAATGTCCTCCTCCGCTATTTCTCGTGCCAGACTCAGCTGGGTGAACGAGGAGGACACAGTGGTCCAGTTGCTCAACGCTGAACAGCTGGAGAACAACCTTGCCGATCTTGTGGCTCGGCAGGCAGAGGCCCAGCCCCAGGGCGGGGCGCTCGTTCAGCCGATGCCAGTGCGCCGCGCCATGACGTGGGCCGAGTTAGACCGCCGAATCGACGCCGTCGCCGCTGGGTTGTCAGCCCACGGACTAGTCGCGGGGCATCGAATCGCTCTGGTCGGTCCGAACAGCATCGAATTCGTCGTGGCCTACTTCGCGACCTTGCGCGCCGGCTACGTCGCCGTGCCGATCAATCCCCAGTCCACAGCGAACGAACTGCGCGTACTGATCAACGACTGCGGCGCACGGGTGCTGTTCACAGCTGCAGCCCAACCGCTGGAGAGTGTGCATCAGGTAGACCTCACTCCTCGAGGGCTTGATGAGTTGTCTGACGCGGCAGCCGAACCGGTGAGCTCGCCTAGGGACCCAGAAGCGCTGGCCGTCCTGCTCTACACCGCCGGCACCTCAGGGGATCCGAAGGCGGCGATGCTCAGCCACCGCGCACTGCTGACTCACCTGGACAGCGTCGCCTCCCTCGAGATTCTCGACCGCGAGTCGGTGGTGCTGGCCATGCTGCCGCTGTTCCATGTATTCGGCCTGAATGCTGTGCTGGGGAGTTGGGCCAAGTCGGGTGCCCGCTTGGTGATCATGGATGGGTACGACGGCTTGGCAGACGTGCTGGCCGGCGAGACCATCACCAACTTGCCGTTGTCGCCGCCGGTCCTGAGCCGGATTTTGGAGGACGAGCGGGCCCTCGCCTGCCTCGGGTCAGTGAGGACGGTGGTGTCCGGTGCCGCGCCGCTGCCAGTTGATCTTCGAGAGCATTTCACGGCGCGTACTGGACTCAGGGTCGATCAGGGGTACGGATTGACCGAGGCGGCGCCGGGCGTCTCGGCCACAGTGGGTGGAGAGCTGCTCGGGCACGGTCACGTCGGTCGCCCGCTGCCCGGCGTCGAGGTCAGGATTGGTGATGGCACGGACGAGGCCGAGCCCGGCGAGATCTTGATCCGCGGTCACAACCTTTTCGCCGGCTACTGGCCGGACGGTCGCGGCGGGCCAGGGGAGCTCGGCTGGTTCCCGACTGGGGACGTCGGCTACCTGCTCGACGGGGAGTTGTTCCTCGTTGACCGGGCCCGCGAGCTGATCATCGTCAATGGCTTCAATGTCTACCCTGCCGAGGTGGAGGAAGCGATCAGCGAGCTGCCAGGCGTTGAGTCGGTGGCGGTGGTAGGTCGGCCCTACCGGCGTACTGGTGAACAGGTTGTGGCGTTTGTCACTGGAGCTGGCTTGAGTGTCGAGGCGATCAACGAACATTGCGCCGATCGGCTGGCGAAGTTCAAGCGCCCGAGCCTGGTTCAGCTGGTCGAGGACCTTCCCAGGGGAATAACCGGGAAAGTAAGGAAGGGCGTCTTGCGGCACAGCTTGGAGGCCGTCGGTGACAGGAATTGAGGCTCGGCGGTGGCGTCGCTGACCGCGTTCGCCGCGAGGCCGGAGCGGATCGTCGTGCTGACCCGGCAGGGCTGCCATCTGTGTGAGGAGGCGATCGCGCAGGTGGCTGCGCTCTGCGTCGAGATCGGCGAGGCGTACGGGGTGCTTGATGTCGACAGCGACCCCGAACTGCAGCGGCGCTACACCGACCAGGTGCCTGTCACGTTCGTCGACGGCGTGCAGCACGATTTTTGGCGGGTGGATCCTGCCCGGCTCAGGGCTGCCCTGCTGCGGTCTCGTTGAGTGCGATGTTGTTCACCGCAGCCACACTGCGTGGTTTGACCGAGGGCAGGGTGAACTCCACGTACCGCCGCTGGGAGGTGGTACGACCCAAAGTTGGGTCGAGATTCACCACATCTGCTGGAGTCGTCGAAGTCACCTCGATCACACCAGCCGATGAGGAGCAGCTGACCGACCAGGACGCTGCTGACGCAGGCTTCGACTCGGTCGCTGCCCTGGTCAAGTGGACGAGCGCGAAGGGCAACGGTGATCTCTACCGGATCGGCATTGTCTTGGCTGGACCTGACCCGCGCCTCGCTCTGCGTCGCTCGGCCAAGCTCGCCCCTGCAGACGTCTCGGCGCTGAGCGCGCGTCTCGACCGGATGGATCGTGCGGCCGAGCAGCGGTGGACCCACAGCACACTGCGGCAGATTCAACGGCTGCCTGGTGTCGTATCGACAGAACTCGCGGCGGAGGCCGGCCAGGAGCGTCGGGCGTACAAGCTCAGGGTGCGCCGGCTCAAAGCGCTTGGATTGACCGAATCGCTCGAGCGCGGCTATCGACTCTCACCGCGCGGTCAGGCCTATCTCGAGCGCCTCGATGGAGCTGAAGAGAAGGGAGGCCGCAGCTAGCATCAATCAGCTGCGAGCGTCGGAAATCGCGCGCCCGCTGTGCTGAGGAGGAGCGAGCAGACGCGTCTTTCGTCTGCGAGCGACGACGAAGTCGGCGGACCCCTGCGCGCGATGCGCGAGCAGCTCTCAAAAATTGTGCGGCTGTTCACAAACGCCTTAGAGTGGCGCTGTTTGGACCAGATCCGAGCGCCGATTCAGGAGTTGTGTGTCGCAAACCTTCCCGACTGACCCGCCGACGCGCACGGCGGCAGGTCAACATTGGCGAACGGTCGCCACCCTCAAGGGGATTCCAGATGCGACGGTTGCGCGGCTCCCTGTCTACCTTCGAGCGCTCAACCAGCTGGCGGAGCGGCAGATCGACACCATCAGCAGCGGCGCACTCGCCGAGGCTGCGGGCGTGAACTCCGCCCAGCTTCGCAAGGATCTGTCGTACCTGGGTTCGTACGGTACGCGCGGGGTCGGCTACGACGTGCAATACCTGCGGCTCCAGATCGGCCGAGTCGTCGGCTCCGCTCACGACTGGCCAGTGATCATCGTTGGCCTCGGCAACCTCGGCACAGCTCTGGCCAACTACTCCGGGTTCTACTCGCACGGCTTTCGTGTCGTCGGCTTGATCGACACCTCCCCTGAACTTGTGGGCAAGGGGATCCATGGCTTGGCGATCTGCGACTTGACCGAGCTCGAGGAGGTAGTCGCAGCCACGGGCGCTGTGATCGCGGTCATCGCGACTCCGGCCGAGGCCGCTCAGGCGGTCGCCGACAGACTTGTTTATCTGGGAGTCACCAGCATCCTGAACTTCGCCCCGACGGTGCTCGTCGTACCCGATGGGGTCAATGTCCGTAAAGTCGACCTCGGCCAGGAACTGCAGATCCTGGCCTATCACGAGCAACGCAAGACCGATGACAGCAGCCAGATCTTGGCTGAGAGCAGAGGTACAGGTTCATGAGCATTCTGGTGGTCAGCGTCTCGCACAAGTCGACCTCGGTCTCTCATCTCGGTCAACTGGCGCTCGATTCGCCTGCTTCGGCGAAGCTCGGCGAGCAGCTCGTGGGATCGGAGCACATCGACGAGGCGGTGGTGTTGTCCACGTGCAACCGGACCGAGGTCTATGCGTCCGTCTCCCGGTTTCACGGCGCTTTGGATGACGCTACCCAGGTCCTCGCCGATGTTGCGGGCCTTCGTGGCAGTGAACTCCGGGCGTTGTGTGCGGTGTTCTTCGACGAGGGTGCAGTTGCCCACGCGTTCTCGGTGGCGTCCGGCCTTGACTCGCTGGTGATCGGTGAGAGCCAGATTCTCGGGCAGGTGAAGAGCGCCCTCACCGTTGCCCAGTCTCACCAGACGGTGGGTCCGGTCCTCAACTCTTTGTTTCAGCAGGCGATCCGGGTCGGCAAGCGGGTCCACAGCGAGACCGGGATCGGCTCGGCCGGTCGTTCGCTAGTGAGTGCCGGGTACCGGCTCCTGACTGAGCAGCTGGGTGGGTTGGACCGCCGCCGGGTGCTGGTCGTCGGGGCTGGCGCGATGGCTGGGTTAGCCGCACGAACGGCGGCGGCGGACGGTGCATACGTCATCTGCGCCAATCGCACGCTGTCGCGCGCGGAGCGATTGGCCGAAGCAGTCGGCGGAAAGGCGGTCGCGCTCTCCGATCTCGCCCAGGCGCTCGCAGAAACCGATGTCCTGGTGACCTGCACCGGAGCCAGGACCTTGACCATTGGGGTCGACGACCTGGCGGGTACTCCAGTGCGCGGAGTTGTCGATCTTGCCCTGCCGGCCGACGTAGCACCGGAGGTTGTGGAGCACGGCATTTGCCTGGTGAACCTGGATCGGCTGGTCACCGAACAGCCAGACGCTGCGAGTGCCCAGGAGATCGAGGACGCCCGAACCCTGGTTCGAGAAGAGGTTGCCGACTTCCTTGGCCTACGCCGAGCCGCCCAGGTCGCCCCAACGGTCGTCGCGCTGCGCTCCATGGCCTCGGAGATGGTCGCCAGCGAACTACGCCGGTTGGACACTCGGCTGCCCCATCTTGATGATCATGAACGCGAGCAGATCCAACGGAGCATGCGACGTATCGTCGACAAACTGCTGCACGCCCCGACCGTACGAGTACAGGAGCTGTCAGCGGAACCGGACGCCGTGGATTACGCAGCCGCCCTACGCGAACTCTTCGCCCTCGACCCGCAGACCGTCGCTGCGGTGATGTCACCAGAGGTCGGGCCCTAATGCCTCGCTGGACCTGATGTCTGCAGCCTCACCGACCCAGCCCATCCGGCTGGGGGCACGTACGTCACCGCTCGCCCGCGCGCAGGCGAGCCAGGTAGCCGTCGCGCTGGCCGCCGGGGGCAGCGACACGACCTTTGTAGGCATAACGACGACCGGTGATCTTGATCAGCGCCAGCTCACCGAGATCGGTGGCACTGGGGTCTTTGTCAGCGCGGTACGCGATGCCCTGCGGCGCAATGAGATTGACGTCGCAGTGCACTCCCTCAAGGACCTGCCGACCACGGCGGCAGACGATCTGGAGATCATCGCGATCCCGGCGCGTGAGGACACTCGAGACGTGCTGGTGGGGCGGCGACTGAATGATCTGTCCGATGGCGCCCGGGTCGGCACCGGAGCTCCGCGGCGGGCGATGCAGATGATCGACTGGGCAGCTGAACACGACCTCGAGGTGGACGTCGTGCCGATTCGGGGGAATGTCGAGACCCGAATCGAGCGGGCGCGGGAGGGCAAGGTCGATGCGGTGATCTTGGCAGCGGCTGGGTTGCGCCGGCTCGGCATGCTGCCGGAGCTGGAGGAGGCTCCCGAAGGCTGCGTCGTCAAACAGCTCCCAGCACAAATTCTTGATCATCAGGTGATGCTTCCAGCACCTGGACAAGGGGCCCTCGCTCTAGAAATTCATCGTTCTCTCAGCATTGAGCTGCGGCACCGCTTAGCAGTTCTCGACAACCAGGTTGCGAGAGCAGAATCCCTTGTAGAGCGGGGTTTTCTCGGTGCATTGGAAGCTGGCTGTACGGCCCCGGTGGGGGTCCATGCAGTGGTGACAGCAGTCCGTGGTACAAGTCTCGATTTGACTCTGAGGGCGGTAATTGGGAGAACGTTACTGAGCAACTTGTCAGAACCCACCAATGCAGGCTCAGTCCTACGGCTGGAGGCGCACGGATCGTCGGATGATCCGGAGCAGTTCGGGGTCGCCCACGCTGGTGAGGTGCTGGCGCAGTTGCAGCAGCAAGACGTTTGAACAACCTAAGGCTCAGAC
>JBKOZG010000392.1:0-3905 GCA_046725775.1 Actinomycetota bacterium
GGTCGACTGGTACAACAACCGCAGACTCCACGGATCAATCGGAATGGTCCCGCCAGTGGAGTACGAGCAGGCCCACTACGCTGCGCTCAAGCCCGAGATGCAGCCCACATGAGAGCGGCACGAAAGCTAGGACGCTTCAGGATCGACGGCGGCCCAACCGATCTCAACAACCTGACCCTGCTCTGTCGATACCACCACACCCACTTCCTGCAAAAGGCTGGACCTGCCAGATCAACGCCGACGGTTTGCCCGAATGGCTACCGCCCCGATGGATCGACCCAGCCCAACCACCCCAACTCAACACCCGCATCCGCCGCCTCCACGCCCAACACCAACTCAGCAGACGGCGACGACCAGCCAAGGCCGCCTGAAGGTGATGTCGATTATTGCGGCCTTCCAGACATTCGCCAGGCAGTAGGACCCGGCTGGATGGGGCTGCGAACTGATCGCCAGTACGCCGACCAGCCTGACTGAACAGGTTTGGCTTCGCCTTGGCGCGGCCGATTGAACTCCGTCGTGAGTACAGTCACCACTGCTGCGAGCTCGTCTTCCGTCGGTGAGCCTTTGACCACGGTGACCTCTAGGTTCTGATCATCAGGGTCGCTCATAGTGGAATGTTGCCGTGCTTCTTAGGAGGTAAGGTCTGGCGTTTGGTGCGCAGCAGCCGCAGCATTCGGGTGATCTCTACACGCGTCTCGTGCGGGTTGATCACCGCGTCGACGTAGCCGCGCTCGGCAGCAAGGTAGGGGTTGGCCAGCTCGTCTTCGTACTCAGTGATCAGATTCGCACGCATCCTCTCAGGATCCTCACTTGCTGCGAGTTCCTTGCGGTACAAGATGTTGACCGCTCCCTGCGCTCCCATCACAGCAATCTGTGCAGTGGGCCACGCCAGGTTGAGATCTGCCCCGAGATGCTTCGATCCCATGACGTCGTAGGCGCCCCCGTAAGCCTTACGAGTGATCACCGTGACCAACGGCACCGTCGCCTCAGCGTAAGCGTAGATCAGCTTCGCGCCTCGCCGGATGATTCCATTCCATTCCTGATCAGTACCAGGGAGGAAGCCTGGCACGTCCACGAAAGTGATCACCGGGATGTTGAACGCATCGCATGTCCGGACGAATCGGGCGGCCTTCTCGGAGGCATCGATGTCTAAGCACCCGGCGAAGTGAAGCGGCTGATTCGCAACAACGCCAACGCTGTGCCCATCAATTCGGCCAAAGCCGACTACTACGTTGGGTGCAAAGAGCGCCTGCACCTCGAGAAAGTCCGCGTCGTCAAGGACTCGCGAGATTACCTCGTGGATGTCGTACGGCTGGTTGGGCGAGTCGGGAATCAGCGTGTTCAGATCTAGGTCCATATCGTCTGGCTCGAGCGCGTTCTCCACCTCGAAGACCGGCGGGTCTTCGAGGTTGTTCTGTGGCAGGAAGCCGATCAAGGTCCGCACATAGGAGATCGCATCTTCCTCATCAGCAGCGAGGTAGTGCGCGTTTCCGGACTTGGTGTTGTGAGTACGCCCACCCCCTAGTTCCTCCATGGATACGTCCTCGCCGGTCACGGTCTTGATCACGTCCGGGCCGGTGATGAACATTTGAGAGGTCTGATCGACCATAACGACGAAGTCAGTAAGGGCGGGAGAGTAGACATGGCCGCCGGCAGCTGCGCCCATGATCAATGAGATCTGCGGAATGACGCCAGACGCATGGGTATTGCGCTTGAAGATCTCCCCATAGAGGCCGAGTGAGACAACGCCTTCTTGGATGCGGGCGCCGCCGCCCTCGTTGAGGCCGATGATCGGACAGCCCGTCTTCAGCGCGAAGTCGATGATCTTGACGATCTTTTCGCCGTACACCTGGCCCAGACTGCCCCCGAAAACTGTCACATCTTGACTGAAAACGCAGACCGCCCGTCCGTCGATTGTGCCGAAACCGGTGATGACACCGTCACCGTAAGGTCGCCGCTTCTCCATACCGAACGATGTCGAGCGATGCCGGGCAAACTCATCCAGCTCGGTGAACGAATCTGTGTCCAGCAACATCAGAACCCGCTCCCGGGCTGTCTTCTTACCCCTGGCGTGTTGCTTCTCGACGGCTGCTTCTGATCCGGCATGGACCGCTTCCCACATCCGGCGGTCCAGATCGGCCAGCTTTCCGGCGGTGGTGTGAATATCCGACGCAGGAATCGTGCGATCCATGATTGGGACTCTAACCAGTTAGGAAGGTCCATGCGGCATCGCGCTTCGAGCGTCGGAGTCGCGCTGCTGACGATCGGAGGAACGATGAGCTAAGCGCGGTGAGAGATTGCCGAACCAGACCGCCGAATGTTCGCGCTTTGCGCAGAGTGACGACGATGTCGGCCTCCCGGCGCGACATGCGCGAGAAGCGCCTAAATCAAACTGCGCTTCGAGCGTCGGAGTCGCGCTGCTGACGATCGGAGGAACGATGAGCTAAGCGCGGTGAGAGATTGCCGAACCAGACCGCCGATGTTCGCGCTTTGCGCAGAGTTACGACGACGTCGGCTCCCGGCGCGACATGCGCGAGAAGCGCCTAAATCAATCTGCACTTCGAGCGTCGGAGTCGCGCTGCTGACGATCGGAGGAACGATGAGCTAAGCGCGGTGAGAGATTGCCGAATCAGACCGCCGATGTTCGCGCTTTGCGGAGCGTGACGACGACGTCGGCCTCCCGGCGCGACATGCGCGAGTAGCGCCCAAATACTACTGTCCAGGCATGCCGACCAACGACGTCATCGACCTTGCCGAGCTGCGGCGGGAGCTCATCCGGCAGGGCGGCCTGTGGCACCGGGTGGATCTCGTGCCGGAGACTGGCTCCACTAATGCCGATCTGGCCGCACGGGCGCGGCAAGGTGAAATGCCGGGCACCGTGCTGATCACTGACTATCAATCGGCGGGTCGGGGCCGCCAGGGTCGGACGTGGACGGCTCCAGCGGGATCCGGCGTTGCGATGTCCATCCTGGTGCGACCGGACGGTATCGATCCGCCTCGCTGGACCTGGTTGTCATTGTTGGCAGGCCTTGCCGTCGCTGACGGCGTGCGCCGGGTGACCAACGTGCCGGCCGTCCTGAAGTGGCCGAACGACGTCTTGATTACCGGCCGCAAGGTCTGCGGCATCCTCTCCGAGCGAGTCGATACCTCTCGCGGCCCGGCTTGCGTGGTTGGTATCGGTATCAATGTCAACCTGGACAACGAGCAGCTGCCGGTACCGAATGCCACCTCACTTGCAATCGCTGCTCGCGAGCTCGGGGGCTTGCCGCCATCGCGCACAGCCGTCATAGGTACGGTGCTCGCCGCATTTGAACTCCTTTATGGCCGATGGGAAGCGCAGGCCGGCAGTGACGCCTCGCTGGCCGCGTCTTATACCGAGCGTTGTGACACGATCGGTCGTCAGGTTCGAGTTGTGTTGACCGGGCAGCGTAGCGTGGAGGGGATGGCCGACCGCATTGATGCGGACGGCCGACTTGTGGTGCGAACTACCTCCGGATCGGCTGCGTACGGTGCCGGCGACGTCGTTCATCTACAGTCCTAGCGCCGTATCGAACACTCGTAGTGCGCAGCGCGGGTGTGTCAGCATGGAGGGCGTGCCTCTCCCGGCGAAACTGCTAGGTGACGACGAGCATGTCGTCATCCATACCAGGACTCACGTCAAGGCGATGATCTTGCCTGCGCTGGCATTCGTCCTGATCGCTGCCGCTGTCGGCGCCGGAGCCGCTTTGATTCCGCGGGAGGCCCGTCCCATCGGGCAACTCGCAATCGCCGCGCTTGGCGTGGTGCTTCTCATCTGGCTAGTGCTGCTGCCGTTCTTGCGCTGGCGAACAACCACCTACACGATTACCAACCGCCGACTGATCATGCGCAGCGGCATCCTAAACAAGATCGGCAAAGATCTCCCG
>JBKOZG010000195.1:0-2453 GCA_046725775.1 Actinomycetota bacterium
CGTCGCCGACCCGGTGAGCGGGCAGTGGTCCTGGTCCGATGCCGTATTTGAGATCTTCGGTTACCGAGCCAGGTCTGTTGCGCCCAGCTGGAGTCTGATCATCAACCACATTCCCGAAGAAGACCGCGCCGTCGCGGAGACCGCGTACGAGTTGGCCACCACTCACGTCGGGCCGTTCAGCTGGTCCCACCGCATCCATGCCGGCGATGCAATGCGCTCGATTATGGTGCTCGGGGAAACTTCCCCGCTCGATGGTGTCAATTCACTCAAGCGGACGGGTCAGCGCAGCGGTCAACTATCGGAGAATCAGCGGCGTCACGCCGGTCTCTACCTAGAGGGCTATGTCATCGATTTGACTGTGCTCAGGGTTGAGGGCACCCGAGGAGCCGCCACGGAGGCGGTCCAGAGCTCAGCCCGACATCGCGCAGTCATCGAGCAAGCCAAAGGTGTGCTGATGCTGACCTTCGGGCTGAACGTGGACGCCGCTTTCGCACTCCTGGTCTGGCACAGCCAACGCAGCAATCGCAAGGTTCATGCGATCGCTGCCGATCTCGTAGCCCACCTAGGCGAGAACGGACTCAGCGGGAACGGCCTGCGCCTGGCGATGGAGCGCATCTTGACCAACGGCGAGGCGCGAGAAAAGCGCCATGCTTCCGCCCCACCAACGCCACGCTGAGCGTTTGGCGTCGTCCCTACTGGCGGCTCACAGCGCTCACACCTACAACCCAGGTCCACTGCCCTGGCTCCCTAACATTCCAGTAACGTCCCTGCCCAACCCGTCTGGATCGACTACCTGGCAAAACGATCCCAACTGGTCGCCGACCTCGGCGACCAGGTCCGAGATCGCCTGCCAAGGTGACGCCGAGCCAGTCTGGGCGCACCGGGAGGCCACCCGGGAATCGCGGTCTGGCGCGCTGCCAACGGCATCGATTCCCAAGACCCGCGACCAACGAGGAGGAGGCCAACTCGAGACAGCCTCCGCCCTGTGGAAACAACGCCTCGACCGGGATATCGCGCGTGCCACCTACCTGCCAGTAGATGCGATGCCCGGTGAGCGGCAGGCAGCACACACCGTACTTAGACGCTGGCACGACGACAGGCGGCGCCCGTACCAACAGCCCGAACGGCGTCCGAGCGGGCCGTCCGCGCCGGTCCGATAGCACACCCCAGTCGTCAGATCGCGGCGCTCAGAACACGAGGTTGCACAAGTGGGCCGGACGAGTCGGCTGCATCCGCATCCCATGCAGCACTCGGCCCGGAATACGTTTCCCACCCCGGCGATGCGGCTCTGGTCGAGCAGCGCGGCCGCGCCGCACTGCGTGACGTCGGCAAGATCTGCATCTCCTGTGCAGTCGCCTTGCGTACCACCTATCTGGCTCCCTCGCGCACTTCGCCAGCTAGGACCATTTCTGCCGGTACGCATATCAGGTGCATCCGGAGCGCGGGTTGAGAACGCAAACAGGGGGACTTGTAAAACTCATCTCTTAGGAGGTCGAATGACAGTACAACGGCGGCTACTCAGTCTGGTCGGCGCGGCAGCTTTGGCTTCGGCGTTCATGGCGGTGGCCATCGCCCCGGCGCATGGGGCCAGCAACGCGACTGTGTCGATTTTGCACGGCGTTCCGGATGCGACGGTCGACGTCTACGCGAACGGCAAGGCGTTGTTAGAGAACTTTAAGCCAGGCACCCTGACCGATCCGCAGATGTTGCCGGCCGGCAGCTACGACCTCAAGGTCGTCAAGGCTGGTGACGGTCCGGACGGCGATGCGATCATATCGGCGAACGACGTCAAGGTGCCTGGCGGAGCGAATGTCACTGTGGTGGCACACCTGACCGAGGGCGGCGAGCCGACCCTCACCCCGTACGCCAACGATGTCTCCACTCTTCCGGCCGGTAAGGCTCGTGTGATTGTCCGGCACGATGCGGCGGCCCCAGAGGTCGACGTGCGGGCTGGTGGCGAACCGGTCTTCACTGACCTCGCTAATCGCAAGGAAGAGTCGGCGGAGATCGACCCCGGCACGGTGAAGGCCGATGTTGTCTTGGCTGGCACCGACGATGTGGTGATCGGTCCGGCCTCGCTGAAGGTGACCGAAGGCACCACCACAATCGTGTACGCATGGGGGTCCGCGGAGGACGAGAACCTTGAACTCGCCGTTCAGGCGATCAGCGGCATGCATGGCTCGCCGAACAGCATTCCGGGAGGCACCGGAGGTCAGGCGGCGGCCAGCGCTTGACGATGGGCTGCTGTGGGCCAGCCTGGTAGCGGTGGCCGCGGCTGGCGCAGCCGTATCTGGCTGGCAGCTGTATCGGCGCCAGGCGCTCTTGGTGCGGTGATCACTGACGTCAGGCGGCGGGGCGGTTGGCGATGGCTGACCGCCCTGCTCATTTCATGCCTTGTGGTGATGGTGGCCGGATGGCGTCTCGCTGCCGCGCCCGATCGCGCGGATGAACAG
>JBKOZG010000331.1:0-13687 GCA_046725775.1 Actinomycetota bacterium
GTTCGACACCTTCGATAGCAACAACCTGGCCTTGCTCTATCAGGAGCAGAAGAGCAGTGGCGAGGACAGCACATTCGCCAAGCTCGTCAGGCGGGACCAGCCATAGCTCTCGGCCCCTGTGCCGAACCTTGGACGAATCGATCGAAGAGCTGCGCCAAATCGCCGACCGCCGGAACGACATCCTGGCCGAGGTCGCCGGGATCACTGCGGGCTCGTGGTATGTCACCCGGCCACTCACCTCGGGTATGAGCTGACTGGCGCCGGGATGCTCATCCTCGCGGGTGGGCGACCGCGGTCCGCCGATGGACTATGAGGAACTGAAGCGCTGGACACGGGTGACCATCGCCTGCGGCGTCCTCGTCGGGCGGAAGCCCGACGCCTTCAGCGCGCCCGGAAGATCCGCAGCACGGGGGCCACGGTCCCTCATCCACGCCGAACTCTTCCCTCAGCACCCAAGTTGGTCAGAGCTAAATACCTGGGCTGGAGTCGCTGAGGAACGGCTAGCGATCAAGATCACTTGGCCGGAACACTGAAGACCGGACTTTGGCGTTGTCAGGACCGCGCCAGCGCAACGCCTTGTCGATCCATGCTCCGCAATCTGGATCCACAGACTCGTAGCCGAGCTCGACCCCCATGACCAGTGGGCCCGGATCAGACATCCCGGGCCCACTCTTTGTGGCGGGATCATTATCAGGCGCGACTTTCGTGCGCTCCTGGAGCGCACCAATCCTGAGGAGCGGCGTGCAACCGGGCCCTCCTGGATCCATTTTCGCGCTCAAGATGTCCGAAACCCGCTTGTCGAGCGGCCGTTCAACTGGTTCAAGTCCCCCCTCGGACACAACGAAAACCCTAGTCAACGCACAAATCATCAGCATCTCACGTGCCCTCTGCTAACGGATTGCTAACCGGCGCCAGGAACAGCGCCGCGACCTGCTCAGCGGCGTCCTCGTGCAACCCCGCGACAATGTGCGAGTAAGTGTCCAAAGTGATGCCGATGTTCGCGTGGCCCAACCGTTCCTGCACCACTTTCGGATGCACACCAGCCTGGAGGGCGAGGGTTGCCCAGCCACAGCGCAGGTCGTGCAGCCGAAGGCTACTGCCGCGGGTTCCCTCGAGGAAAGCGCGCAGTTGCTCGGCTGTCCAGGTGATCGACTCGGGTGGCTAGCTGCGCTCGCTTTGGGCGGGTCGGCCGCGTCTGCAGGGTTCCGGGCCAGCCTTCCCCACTTCACTGCATTTTGAGGGCGCGGTGCACGATCGTGTGCACGTACCGCACCGTCCGTGGCGACAACCCACCCCCCGCATAATCCTTCCGCCCATCGGCCAGCAGCGCCGCATACAGCGTGTTCAGCATGCCCCCATCGATACGGCGTAGCAGCACCGAGCCGCGACGCGGGAGACGTGCAACCGCAGGTTTCGGCTGTAGCTGTAGTGCGTTGCTGGCCGAATCGTCGGCTCAATCGCGGCCAGCCATTCGCTCGTGAACTCTCTGAGTGTTTGCTTGGTGGGTTCGATGTAGCTTCCGGCGTGCACCGAGGAAATGATTTCGCTGAGTGCCCGCTCCGCCTCTCGCTTAGTCCTGTAGCCGCTGTGCCACCTCTGGCGACGCTTGCGAGTAATCGGGTCGCGGTCGAGGTCGACAACGACGGAGTAACCCTTCGCCGCGTTTTGACGACGCTGCCTCTCACGACTGATCCTCGCGCACGAATTCGAGCTTTTGAAGACCTCGATCGCTCCACTCGGCATCGGCATATGCCGCATGTGAACAGACCAGAGCGGTCACCTCCTCGGGCGGGATAGCAATGGCGAGGACTCTGCGGTCGACCTCTTCGTCAGGTTCACTGACCTGGACCATGCCGGAGGATTGCGGCTGGTCGGACAGCACAAGCCGGGGCCCGCGCCGTCCGCCGGAGAAGAAGAGAGCAGTAGCTCGGGGGGTAACCCACACTTCGTGCCACCCCTGCTGAGTCCTGCGTCCAAGTTGAGGAGACTCACGCATGACCGCCAAGGCGCGAATCCTCAAAAGCCGCAGCAACCGAACCAGCTGCACCAAACACCACTGGCAACAACCATGGCCAGCGGCCGCCGTACGCCACTGCGCCCAATGCAGCGCATGGATGGTTCCGCTCTGGGCCGCGACCTGAGCGAAGAGCCATGACAACCGCCGCATCCGAACGCCTCACCCGTTCCACCACCTGTCGCGAGCTGGGCTGAACCATGACCGCCGCCCGCGTCGCAACCGACCATCCCGCCTGCGACTAGACACGCCGAACCCAGCACTAAGGCAATAAATGTGGGCAAGCACCTAATATCTACGAGGGTGGAATGGCTTTGGGACCGGTTCTGGGCATGGATGGCTACGCCGGAGTTGGAGCGGCTCTGGGACCGGTTCTGGGCATGGATGGCTACGCCGGAGGCAGGCAATCTAGCTGAGTGGGTCGGTGCGGTCGGCATTACAGGCGCTCTACTGCTGGGCTTGCATTTACTCAGGCGAGATAGGGAGGCCAAGGTCGCGGATCAAGTATCTGTATGGAGAACTTGGCAGTTAAGGCCGAGCCAGGATGACCCACCGACTGCGGACGTGTTTGCCCAACTTCATATCGCAAATCACTCACTTGGCCTGATAATACTTCCGAGGGTTTACACGTGGATCGCAAGTGACGGCGAGGTTGGTCAAGAGTTTGCTTTGGAGGACTTACCTCCCGACAGCGCTGAAGTGATTGAGGTGCCAGTCGTTGATCCGCGTGTGAAGCTTCGCTCTGTGCTGTCGTTCAAAGACAGACGCGGCAAAACATTGTTCAAGGATATGCACACTCAAAAGGTCATACATGGTCGGAAGCTTCGGAGGCGCATCGTAGCCATAAGGCGGGCAGAGTTGAAGTGGTTAGCGCAGCAATACAGCCCGCCCGCCGCACTGCTGGCCGATGATGCAGCGGATCAAGCAATGAGTGCGGCACCGGAATACCTGGGACTCTCCAGCCACTAACGCAACAGACAAGCCCGACGGGCTCGAATACCCCGGGTTTGATTCACCGATCATCAAGACCGAGTACGACGGGTACGCCCCAGACGAAGGCCTCGCCTCTGTCCGTGGCGACAAATCCCCGGCGCCATCGCCATCGGGTCGCTATATGGCCTTCGTCAACGACACTTCGGGCATCGCCAAGATCTACATCGCCAAAGCCGACGGCAGCTCACGCCGACAGCTCACATACTGCTACCAGCCCGACTGGCAACATCAGTCGAAGAGGCATGCCGTCCGAGCTGGAAGAAGACTTCCGCGTACGCGCACATGCGATCATCCGATCCTGGTTGCGCGGCAACGTGGCAGGGCTCGTCGCCCTGACCGGCGATGACGCCGACGAGTTGCTGCCAATGGTGACCAAGGTCCTGACCGATACGCTGCTGCACCTGGTTTCGCGCGAGGAAGTCGAGCGGCAGCTAGATGAGTGGTTTGCAAGCCGGCCAGCAGCATGAGTCAGCCCCCGGAGAGCAAACACCCCGGGGGCTTTGCTGGTTTGCTCAGCTGGGATCATCCTTCGTCGCGGCGACGATGAACAGACCTGCAATCGCGGTCAGTACACCCAGAACGAGGAGCCCAAGTCCCGTGTAGCCCCAAATGGTGGCCGCAGTGTTGTGGGCAACCGCCATGATGATGACGCCAGCCACGGCGCCTATGAGGCCACCAGCGATCAGCCACTGCACCATCGATGTGCCCGGCTTAGCCTGTGTGGCCGGTGGGCTAATCAGTGTCATTGGTCCGCTCCTGTCAGTGGGCTAAGCTCCGCACGCGCTTCCGGGCGCGCAGCGCTTTGAATGTGCAGAGGGATCGTAGCGGCTCACGGTCGAGCCGGCGGGTTATATCAGCTTCCTCCACACCTTGATTGCGGCCAGCTCAATGACCTCAGCCTAGGGGTGGCCGGCGAGCAAGGGTTCCTTTGTGCCCTGTCAAGAAGCAAATTCCAGTGGTGAGAGTTGGACCAGATAGGCCTCGTGATCCAATTTGATCCCAAGCGCGGGATGTCACAGCCTGCCTCCGATCAGCGCCGCGAATCTCTGCGCCACTTCCGCCGGCATCGTCGGCATGTCGTGCGCGTATACCTGCATTGTCATTACCGGACTGGCGTGGCCGAAGCTCTCGGAGACCACCTCACTGGCCACCTGTCGGCCAGAAGGATCGAGGCGTGAGTGTGGCGAAGATCAATGCAGCCCGGATCTTTGGCGGCGCGTCGTCACCAAGCTGGCGCCGGCATTTGACTAGCTGCTCAGTGAACCGCCTAGAGAATCGCTCGGGGTCTTGGTAACCACCGTCCAGAGTGCCGAAGATCAGTGCGTCATCGCGTGCGAGCCGGAGGTCGAGACCGGCGCGGCTGACCCGCCAGCTGCGCAGCGACCGGCTGGTATCGAGGGCGACAACGCGTGCGCTTCCCGTCTTGGTTGGGCCCTCCTTGATCTCAGACCCCTCGCCCCTGGTCCGTATAAGCCCCACCGAGCGCCGAATGCTGACCCGGCCAGTCTCATATCAAGATCCCCCAACGCAGCGCCAGGGTCTCGCCGCGGCGTTCCCGTACATGCCAAGAAGCGCCGGGCGACCGCATCGGGGCAGCCTTGTTCGTCGGCCCAGCGGAGCAGCGTAGCCACCTGCGGCCCAGTCAATGTCCGCAAAGGGTGCGGGCCGCGGTACACCTCGGTGCGCCGAAATCTCCGCGTGGTCACCCCGCGCCATGACAACACGATCTGATCCACACCGGTCAACCGCCGCTGCCGCTTCTTAACGATCATCGGCTGGAACGAGGCGTCAACATCGCGCGGCACCTCAATCTCCACCGGCCCGATCTAGGTCAGCACCGTCTTGGGCCGTAGCCCGTTGCGGACTCCTCTCGGATTTCAGACCAACCAGTTCAACCATTTACCCGACAGTCCCAGTCGGGAGGCATTTTGCCGTCGAATTCGGCAATGAGGTTCGTGCATGTTTCCAGTGCTTGGCCGGCGCATCGCTGGGTGAATTGGGTGAGGAGTTTGCGGCCCTGCGCATTACCTGCCTGGATGAATTTAACCGCCTCACGTTGGATGTCGGGGAGTTCTTCGGCCCAGCGTCGCTGTAGCGGGTCGAACGCTTGGCGCACCTGGGGCTGCCGGTCGTTGAACATCCAGGCTCGCTCGTCTCCTTTGACGTGGTCGAGGAGTTTCTGGAATTGCCACCAGTAGGACTGCGCGTCGTAGGTAGCCGTTACTACGTCCTCGGGCCGCTCGGCTACGACGGTCGCAGCGGGAAGAGCCAGGGCATTCGGCACACTGGCGGCTGCGGGGAAGATCGGGAGGTAGACGCTCGTGCATGGTGTGGCGGCCGCCCACCATAGGTGTGGGAGCTGGTCGGGAGTGTCGGGCATGAGCATGATCGCGGAGCTGGCGGTGTTTCCCCAGGTGAATCCCGCGGGGGAGTCGTGCATGCACAGTGTCATCAGGTCGGGCAGCGCCGCGGTGAAGTAAGGCCCGCCGAGGAAGGTGTCCTCGTAGTGATCACGTAGCACGCGTGCTGCTTGGTCGAATGCGATCTTGCCCTGACGCGCCGCGTCCGCCAGCAGTTGCCGTGAGCGTTGCAGTCGGACGTGGGATACCTGCAGTGGTGTGCCGGGGTCGGTGTAAGCACGGGCGAAGTCGAATGGCCGGTTTGTGCTGGCGGGCCACCAGCCGGCCTGGATGGCGTGGTCGATGAGGTCCTGACTGGCTTGGTCCCATTCGGTGCGAATAGTGAGCTGGTTGGAGATGGCATAGGTTCCGGTGCGTATTACGCGTGCTGCCCACCGATGACCGGAGGTCTCGATCACCCAGGCTTCGCGGGGGTCGGCTACAAGATAGGAGTTGTCATACGCGCCCTGCTCGATTGGGCGACCAGGGACGCCGGATCCCCACTGGCCGTGCGCGGCGACCAGCTCAGTGATGGTGCTGACTGCCTCCTGCGCTGTGGTTGCGCGTTCGAGCCCGAGCCTAACTAGTTCCATCCCGAGTACGCCCGCCGGCCGTGGCTGGCCATGACGGGATTGGGTGACGTGCTCGGCGAGGTCGCGTGTGAACAGAGCTTCGTTGCCGATGCCGACGCCCCACTCATTGAGTCCGAGCTCGTGCCCCCAGCACCAGTACGGCGAACCACCGAGGTGCGCCCAGCTTTGCTCGACATCGGGAATTTCGAGGTAGGCCAACCGCAATGAGGAGGTGGCTGTCGATTGTCGGCGTGGCCAGTAGCGCAGCGGTTGGCATTCTTTGGCGGGCCGGTCACTGTTCTTGGCTAGCAGCATGGAGCCGTCTATGGTCATCTCGGGCAGCGCGACGAAGGTGTCGCAGCTCCATGGGCGCTGGGGTGGCGCAGTCGGCACGAAGGTTGGAGTCATAGGCGTGATGCTCAGCACTGGCCAGGAGCGCCGTAAAGCAGCACCTCGAAGCCCTGCATCGATGCCGCCTCACCTACCCCCGTGCCCGCGTAGATGTTCACCGGAATCACGTCCGGGACCTTGGACTTGATAGCCTGGGCAGCTGTCATTATGTCGTTCCAGCTCTTCGGCTGCCAGGTTTCCGGCAGCCCGGCCTGGGCGAACAGCTTCTTGTTGAACCAGAGCGCCCGGACGTCGGTGCCATCGGGAATGCCGTACGTCTTGCCGTCGAGCGCCTGGGCCGCACCCTTAGCGGTTTCGTTGAACTTGCTCCAGTCGGGCCAGCCGTTTATCCGGTCATCCAGCGGTGTGAGGTAGCCCGCGGAGATGTCGGCGTTGATCAGGAACGTGTCCTCGTAGCACATGTCGGGCGCGGTGCGAGGCGAGCGCATCGACAGCTGCAGCTTGGTGTAGTAGTCGTTCTCGGATGCGACGATCGGCTGCAGCTTCACCGTCGCCTGGGGATGAGCGGCGGTGAACTTCTTCGCCCACCCGTTGAGGAAGTTCGCCTGGACCTTCGAATTGCCGAATTGCTGGAAGGTCACCTTGACCTCGCCAGTAATCTCGCCGCTGGTTTCCGCGGCACCAGAAGCACCAGGAGTGGTGCTGCTTCCACTCTCGCCGCACGCGGCCAAACCGACGGCGGCTCCCAATCCTCCGGCGGTCAGGATGAACTCACGTCTGCGCACGTCTCTCCTTCGGGACCGGACTGACTGTGAATCGTCGGGCGAGAGCAGCGCCCAACTCTGCTAGCTGTCTCTGCCGTTTGACAAAGGCTTGCTGTGCTGGATTCGATGAAATCGAGGCGCCAAGGGTACCCAGCATTCCTTGTACCTATTGAGTCTCGATTGGGTTTGGTCTCGTTGAGCGAACGGACGGATGCTGGACAAGATCGGCAACGATTATGTCACCTCGATAGAGTTATTCGTCGTCGAGCGTACGGTACGCTCCTGCCGTCGGCAACGACCCGACCCTCACCGGGTCCGCGGATCGGAAGGAGCCCAAAATGGGGCGCGGCTCCAACCTCAGCCGGCTGGGCGACTTCAACCAGACCGTGGTGTTCGACGCTATCCGCCGGACCCCGGGTGGGATCAGCCGTGTCGAGCTGGTCGCAGAGACCGGTCTGACCGCACAGACCGTGAGCAACATCGTCCACCGCCTGCTCGCCCAGGCGCTCATCGTGGAGAGCGGTCGGGTGCAGTCGGCGGTTCGCGGCAAGCCAAGAACGCTGCTGCAAGTGGAGCCGTCGGCCAGGTTCGCAGTCGGCGTCCACGTCGACCCCGCTACCTTGACCTTCGTCCTGATCGACATCGCGGGAAAGGTCCGCCAGTACGCTCGCCGCCGCACCCTCCATGCCCACCGGCCGGAGCAGGTAGTAGCCACCATCGCCGATCAGATAACTCAGCTAGTCACGGCCGCCGGAATCGAGCCGGCGGCAGTGCTCGGCCTTGGGGTCGCTGCGCCTGGCCCACTCGATGTGCTCGAGGGGGTACTGCTGAAACCTCCCCAGTTGGCCGGTTGGGAAAAGGTCCGACTGCGCGCTGACCTGCATGCCGCCACCGGCGTGCACGTGCTGGTGGACAAGGACGTAACTGCTGCAGCGACCGGGGAACGCTGGGCTCAAGAGGGCGCCCGGCACCACTATGTCTTCTGCTATCTGGGCTCCGGGGTGGGAGCCGGAGTAGTGATGGACGACGTGGTGCTGCGGGGTGCCAGCAACAACATCGGCGAGATCGGCAACATCCTTGTCGACCCCGGAGCCGAGGACCTCGGGGTTGGCCGGCCGGGCTCGCTGGCCGCGGGGTGCCTTCCCCGGGCACTGGTAGCACGGGCCGCTCGACGCGGCTTGATTACCAGCACAGTCTCGCTCGACGACTTCGTGGCCGTCGACGAGGTCTTCACCACCCTTTGCGAGCGGGCGTACGCCGGCGAGGCCGCCTGCCTGCAGTTGATCGACGAGGCGGCGACCGCGCTGGCTGCGGGGCTAGCGGTGCTGGTGAATGCCCTCGACGTCGATCGGGTGGTGCTCGGCGGACCAATCTGGTCACGTATCAGTAGTCGGATCTTGGCCGTCCTGCCCGAGTTGATCCAACCGCAGCTGGTGGCTGCCCGGCAGCCGCTAGTCGTCGAGGGCTCCGCTGTCGGCGAGCACGTCGCCGCTCAGGGTGCGGCGGCGCTAGTCCTCGACCACTTCCTCTCCCCGCGGCCATCGGTACTGCTAATGGACTGACTGCCGTGGTCAAGTCCAGTTGTTTGAATTAGTGTGAGTTGCGCCCGTGCCCCAACGCCGACGAGGACCTCATGCACGATGACCGGCGGTTGCTCGAAGCCCGCCTGAACCGTTTTTTCCACGACCATTTGGAACCAGCCATCTACCAGGCCAGCGCTCCGCTGACGCTGACCGCCTGGCGGGTGCCCGGCGAGCCAGTTCCATTTGCAGATGCGGCCCAGCAGAACTTCACGTCGATCGACATTGGGGAGGCTTGGGGCAAACCGTGGAGCACGCTCTGGATCCATGCCGTCGGCGACGTGCCGGCCCACTGGTTGGGCGTGGCGGCGACCAAGCCTGAGGTGGTGGTCGACCTCGGCTTCACCGCGGCCGCCGGCTTCCAGGCTGAGGCGCTCGCGTATCGGACGGACGGAAGCATGATCAAGGCCGTCTCGCCCTTCAACAACCACCTCCCGGTTACGCCGGGAGAACCCGTCGAGTTCTACCTCGAGGCCGCTGCCAACCCCGACGTCGCGAACACCGGCTTCAGGCCAACTCCCAACGGGGATCCCGCTACCGCAATCGACACGCCACTGTACGTGATCAAGAAGCTCGCCCTGGCCCTCCGGAACGTACAGGTCTGGGAGCTGCGCGCCGACATCTGGACGTTGTCGGGACTGATGCACGAGCTGCCGCTGGACTCCAGTCGGCGGGCCGAGATCTTGTTCGCGCTGCAACGAGCGATCGACGCCACTGACCCGGACGACGTCGCAGGGACCGCGGCGGCCGCCCGGGGGGAGCTGACGGAAGCGCTCTCACGGCCGGCGTCGGCCAGCGCGCACCGGGTCGTGGCCGTTGGGCACGCGCACATCGATAGTGCCTGGCTGTGGCCCGTACGGGAGACGATCCGCAAGTGCGCACGCACCTTCTCCAACGTGATCCAGCTCGCGGACGCCGACCCGACGTTTAAGTTCGCCTGCTCCTCAGCGCAGCAATACGCCTGGATCAAGCAGTACTACCCCGAGCTGTTCGACAAGATCACCGAGAAGGTCCGCGTCGGCCAGTTCGTACCCGTCGGCGGGATGTGGGTCGAATCAGACACCAACATGCCAGGCGGGGAGGCGCTGGCGCGCCAGTTCGTCGCCGGCAAGGGATTCTTCCTCAAGAACTTCGGGATCGAGACCGAGGAGGTCTGGCTGCCGGACTCCTTCGGTTACTCCGCAGCACTCCCCCAGATCGTCCGCGCGTCGGGCTCGCGGTGGTTCCTTACCCAGAAGATCTCCTGGAACCAGATCAACACCATGCCGCACCACACCTTCTGGTGGGAGGGCATAGACGGCAGTCGAGTGTTCACCCACTTCCCGCCGGCGGACACCTACAACGCCACCCTCTCAGGTGCGGAGCTAGCGCGGGCCGAGCGGCAGTACCGGGAGAAGGGGCGCGGCACCACCTCGCTCCTGCTGTTCGGATACGGCGACGGCGGCGGTGGGCCGAACCGGGACATGCTGGCTGCGGCACATCGGCTGCGGTCATTGGAGGGATCGCCGACGCTGCGGGTCGACTCACCGGCCGCCTTCTTCGGCGAGGCCGAGGCGGAGTATCCGGACGCGCCGGTGTGGCGTGGCGAGATGTACCTCGAGCTTCACCGCGGGACCTACACCAGCCAGGCTCGGACCAAGCAGGGCAACCGCCGCAGTGAGCACCTGCTGCGGGAGGCCGAGCTGTGGAGCTCTACGGCGGCATTACGGGTTGGCAATCGTTACCCGGCCGCCGAACTGAAGCAGCTGTGGGAGCTCGTCCTCCTCCAGCAGTTCCACGACATCCTGCCCGGCAGCTCCATCGCGTGGGTGCACTCCGACGCCGAGCGCAACTATGCCGCCATCGCGGAGCGGGCGGAGAAGATCATTGACGTGGCCGTCCGTGCCCTGGTGGGCGAGGGCGAGCATCTGCTGGCGGTGAACGCCGCCCCCCATGTCAGGGCCGGAGTCCCGGCGCTGGGTATCGGGCTCGCCGTCACCGAAGGCCGTGAGGTGGAGGCCGAGGAAGGCGACGGCGGCTTCACGCTTGACAACGGACTGCTTCGGGCCGTGATCACTTGGACTGGACAGCTCGCGTCACTGGTCGACGCCGTCACCGGCCGCGATGCCATCGCGCCGGGTGACCTAGGCAACCGGCTGCAGCTGCATCGGGACATCCCCAACGCGTGGGACGCCTGGGATGTTGACGAGCACTACCGCCGCACCGTGCAGGAGATCGACGGGGTCGAGGAGATTCGGCTGGAGAGCAAGCCGGAGGAGGCGGCAGTCGTGGTCGTGCGGTCCTTCGGAGCGTCGCGGATCGAACAGCGGCTGGCGCTAGCAGCCGGCTCGCCGTCGCTGGAGATCACTAACATCATCGACTGGCATGAGCGGCAGAAGCTTCTCAAGCTTGGCTTCGAGCTGGACGTGCACGCGGACCGCTCGGCTGCGGAGATCCAGTTCGGGCACGTTTTCCGTCCGACCCACACCAACACCTCCTGGGAATTCGCGCGGTTCGAGATCTGCGGGCACCGGTTCCTGCATCTCGGTGAGCCCGGCTACGGTGTGGCGGTCACCAACGACTCGACGTACGGCCACGACGTCAGCCGGCGCACTCGGGCGGACGGCGGCACCACCACGACCGTACGAGAGTCGCTCCTGCGGGCGCCGCTGTACCCCGACCCGCGCGCCGACCAGGGCCGGCATGTGCTGCGGACGACCGTGCGGCCCGGTGCCGACATGGCGCAAGCAGTGGAAGAGGGCTACCGGACGAACCTGCCGCTGCGACACGTGGCCGGCGACCACCCTGTGCCGCCGCTCGTCACGGTCAGCAACCCCGCACTCGTGGTGGAAGCCGTCAAGCTGGCCGAGGACGGCAGCGGCGATCTGGTGGTACGGCTCTACGAGTCGCTGGGCGGCCGGGCGCGGGCCACGGTCACCGCCGAAGCGGAGGTTGGGTCGGTGGATGCGACGGATCTGCTGGAGCGGCCTTTGCCCGAGGGTGCCGCCAGCGAGGGTCGGTCTATCGACCTCGAGCTGAGGCCGTTCCAGCTAGTCACGTTGCGCTTCCGCCGCTGAGGGTGAGCAGCTACCGCTCGGTCATGTCGTGGCTGCGCGGCACGGCGTTGACTGGACCACGCCCGACGCCGAGCACTACCGATGCGTCTGAGCCGCTCATGGTGCGGTTCTTCCTTTCGGGGTGTTGGTTGGAAACCTCTGGGTGATTCACGACGTCGCAATCACCGCTCTCGCGCGGCTGATTCGGGCAGCTCATCAAGCCACACACTAAGCACGAGCGCGTTAAGCTCGGACACGACGAACAGGGCCCCCAGACGAGGAATGCCTTCGCGTCGCGGCTCACAGCTTCCGCTCCGATCGGTGTGCGCCAACCGGACGACAGCGGCCGCGAAGATGCGGGCAGCCTGCTCAGCGGCCGCGGGCCCCGGGATTCACCCCAGGGCCCTCTGGCTGTCCCAGCCGCCGCTACAGCTGTAGCGGCGGCTGGTTGGGCCGCGGCTACGTGACCTGACCCAGGAGCGCATCCATCGCGGCAGCCACCAGCCGCTCAGGCGGGTTCGGCGCCGCCAGCGTCACCTCAGGGCGTCCTCGACATCCCGGTTCATCCGGTGCAGGAGACGATCGCTCCCCGCTCGGCGTACGCCAAGGCCCGCTCGAAATCGGCCAGTGTCGGCTCACTGCCCGGCACCCGCATTGCGGCGCTAGCTGTCAGTTGCACGCTGCTCAACTCCATCGTTTCCAAGTGTTGCGGGTCAGACCCGCCGGTCCCGTCGGATCTGGGCCAGCTTGACGACAGCTGCAGCGAACACCCTGGCCGCAGCATCGGCTGCGGCTGGGAACCGCCGCAGGTGCACCACGGTCGGTTTGCCAGCCCAGCGAATGATCACGAGGTTTCGTCTGCCTCCCAGCTCCACCGTGATCGTGTCGGAAGTGTTGATCTGGCCAGCGGCCAGCTCGGTTATGTTGCTCATTGGGACTCGCTTCCTATGCAAGTGGATTCCGGTGGCGAGCGGGCAGCTGCCGGGCACGTTTGTGATCCCGCGCGTGATCCTGCCGCAGTTGTATTTCGATGTATCCGGATGTCGCTAGGGTGACGGCAGCGGGCGGATTTCACGCTTACAAAGGGTTTCGATGCACTTCGATGAACCCCGATGCTCCCCGGTCCCAGGAGTTCAAGTCCCCTCTGACAGACACAGTGAACCGCCTAGTCAACGCACATATCAGCGCCACCTCACGCCCATCTGCTTACGGATTGCTAACCGGATTCCGAAAGAGCGCCGCTACTTGCTCTGCGGCGGCCTCATGCAACCCGCAACGACGTGGCTGTAGGTGTCCAGCGTGATGCCGATGTTGGCGTGGCCCAACCGCTCCTGAACCACCTTCGGATGGATACCAGCCTGCAACCGCGAGCGTGGCCCAGCCATGTCGTTCGTGCAGCCCGCTCGGAGGCAGTACCAGCCGGCCTACAGCCTCGGAGAAACCGCGTGTGAACCGCTCATGGTGCAGCATCGTCAGGTAGACGCGGCAGAGCACCAGATCGTGGTCGGTCCAGCCTGCACCCATCAGTAGCCGCTCAGCGGCCTGCCGTTTGCGGTGCTCGCGAAGCGCAGCAACGGTGCCTTTGTCGAGCGTGACCGTACGCCGTCCCTTCGCCGTCTTTGTGTGCCGAGCATCGCTGTGTGCTTGACGGCGATCACGGTTGCCGATCGACGCGCAGCCGCCGTCAAGGTCAAGATCGGACCGGGGGGCGGGCGGTGTCGGGTGGATTTCAATAAGAATTCCTGATTTGTGCCGCCTGGTGTGGGCCTCGTCAGCACAAGCCAGGGACAATTCAGACAGAATTTCGTCTACGGGCGCCACTCAGGATTTGAGAAAGGGCGTTCTTCTTATCAATTTCAACCATGCGTACCCAACTTTTCTTTGGGTTTGCACAAGCACCTATCGGCTGGAGTGCCAAGAATGGACGCTCTTGAACTTCCGCAGCCAGCTCCTAAGAGGCTTAATGCCTTCTGGGACTC
>JBKOZG010000298.1:0-13572 GCA_046725775.1 Actinomycetota bacterium
TCAGGCCTGGCAACCCGTCTAATCGGCCCGTAATCGCTGGCCATCCCACCCGCAAACCATCTGGATTCCAGACCGGCGGACTCATCTAGCACCAGCTGCCGTTACCGATGCGGATCATGGATTGAAGCGACAGCCTCTGCAGGCTGTGCGAGGCATGATCGGCACCTGTTCCACGCGCTGCTGATGCTCACGTCTGTGGTTGTCAGTACCCCCGAGGCGATCAAGGAACAGAGAAGGGCTCCCCAGCATGGGTGACGACCTCGAGAGGCTGGCGAGTCCCCTGCTGATGGACACTCACAGGGACTCCCTGCCCGCTGCCGGTCGGATCTAGCCTGAGGTCATGGAGAGCTGGAACAGGATCTGCACATTCCTCGCCTCGCGTTGGGCGATGATCACGTTCGAACAGGCAAGCGTGGGGACCTTCGGCGAGATGCGTCCCGTGCTAGCCTCCGTCCGCAGTTGCACCGTTCCCAGCTCACGGGCTGTACGCGTTCAAGGTCGCCTAGTCGGCGTCCGGCACTAGCGAAAATCGACACGTGTTCGGCCGGCGCGATGAACCACTCCGAACAACTGAGCTCGGCGGTGCGCAGCACCTGGTGAAAGCGTTCGAGCTGCTCGACGTCCGGCTCATCGACACCAGCGTCGATCATGTCCGCGAGCGCGCAACCGCCGGCTTCCTCAACTGAACTCTGCGAGCAATTGAAAGGCGTTCTGATGGACGTGCTGGAGGCCGAGGTCGAACGGCTGCGGGTCGCGATAGACGCCGTTGTGCCGGCCGACGACTTCCCCTCGGCCTCCGAGGCCGGTGGCCTGCGGTTCTGGAGCTTGATCACCGGGCGTGAGCGCCCGGATTGGGCGGACCGGGTGATCGCGGTGCTGGACCTGCTCGACGGACGGTCCGGCGGGCGGTTCGCCGACCTGGATGTCGGCGCCCGCTCAGCCGTCCTTGACGGTCTGGTCGAGAACCCCGACTTCGTTTGGTTTGCCCAGCTGGTCAACGCCGGGTTCTATGCAGACCCCGGCAACGGCGGCAACGACGATGCCGTCTCCTGGCGGATGCTGGGCTGGAGTCCGGCCCCAGCCGGTGGCTGGCCGGCGGAGGAGGTCTGGGTGCCGGACCGCGGCCCGATCATCCGGCGTGACGAGGTGGCCGCGCGCTACGACGCCGTGGTGGTGGGTTCGGGTGCTGGCGGCGGGGTGGCGGCTTGGGCGCTGGCGCAGTCCGGGCGGTCGGTCCTGCTGGTGGAGTGATCACTCTCCTCTTCAGCGCATGCAACTGCTCCGTCGTACGGAGTGGAGTCCATGATCGAAGCCAGCGTGCCAGCCAACGGCGCCTCGCCAGCCGACTCCAAATTCGAGCCGATCCAGAAACCATCCACCGCAGTGTCGCTCAGCCCGTAGCTCAGCTTGTCCGTCGCTAGTGATTTCTTGATCGAATTCGTGAGGTGAACGTGGCGATCTTGCCGTTGCTGATCTTGACTGCGACTACTACTAGATCGAAACCCCACGGCTCCGAACCCATCCACCAGCGACCCTGTTGCAGCCCGGACATACCTCGGCGGCCCATCGCTGGCCAGCGCCGCCTTCACCGTGCTCCGCGAACAGCCGACCATCTGGGCGAGCTCCGAGATTTCGAGACACCCTTCCGACCTCCGACGGACCTTAGCCCAATCCTCCACGATCAGCACCTACTTCCTCCCTGGCTCGACTCCCGCCACGGTCAAGGGGAAGCTGGTCAAAATTTCAGTTGCCGCACCGTGGCCAGTATTCAGCCGCCGTCGACACGTGCGACCGCCAGCGTGCCGGCGATGCCTTAGGGATGGTAGGACGGCCGGTTTCCACAGGTCTGCTCGATTGTTGCCGACTGTCGTCCTTTCTGACTCGATGGCAGCTGGAGGGTGAATGAGCTTTCAACGGATGGATGCTGACACAGCCGAGACGCTGGCGGGGGTTGTCCGGCTGCTGCGCCGAGCAGCTGAGCTCGTGTGGGCGGCTGCCGACGCCGAGGGTGTCGGATCGCCTCGACAGGTGCTGGGGTTGGGCATCGACTTGGCCGGGGACGAAGCGCGCAACCTTCTGCCGGACTGGATTTCAGTCGACGGGCCTGTGCCGGTCGGGAAGGAACCGGCCAGTCTCCTCCGCTCAGCCGAGCAGCTGCTGCGGCGCACCGCGATCCCCGGAGCCTGGACCGCGCTTGATGCTCTGCGGGCCCGGCTGGCCGCACTGGTGTGGGAAGTGAACACCAGTGTCGACGGCTGACCGGCGCACGATTCGGGAGCTGCTGGCCGAAAGTGACGCGCTGGCGCGCGAGACGCTCCTGGACGCAACTCTGGAGCATGCGCCGGCGATGGTAAGGAGCTGGAATCAGCTGGTCGGGTCCGCGGCCGAGCTGTGGGCCGTGTTCGTTTCCGCGCCGGATAGCCCGTCCGGCTCGGATCCGATGGAGCGGTTACGGGCGGTCGGGGAGGCGATCGGCCGCAGCGTCACCAGCGGGCACTGGCCTGGGCACGGACCAACTGATGAACACCTGACGCAGATCGCGGACAACTTCTCACAGGCGCGGCATCTAGTCGAGCGACACGGCCGCCCCTCGGAGCCAGCGAACCCGGAAAGCAATACCGACAGCCGACATGCTCAGGGCCAGGTGATGCACACGTTGTATGTGGCCGCACACGGGACGGCGGTCGCACTCGGCGCATATGTCACAGACCTGCAACACCGACTCGAGGTTGCCGCCCGGCGGCGGCAGCCGATGGCTGACCGGCCAACCGCCTTAGAAATTACCGCGGCTCAGGGCGTAATCGGGCGGTTCGCCGGATTTGAGCAGCTCGCGGCGGCGTACATGTTCGGGCCCCCTTCAGCGGATCCTGGACAGCTGAGAGAGGCGGCACCGGCCATACGGCTGGAAACAGCCTTGGCCGCCTGGGAGGTTCAGGCGCACCGCACCCTGGCCGCCAACCCGGATCCGGCCGATTTAGTGCGTGTAGCTCGCGTTCAGGCGCTCATCACCAGCACCACAAGCATCGTCACCGAAGCCGCTGGCACAACGGGCCACATCGATCGCGGGCTGATCCAGCGGCTGGTGCCGACGCTGGAGGCCAACCAGGTTGCCTGGATCCGTTTGGCCAAACGTTGGGGCGAACTGACCAGCCCAGCGAGCCGCACCGATCCCGCGCTCGTTGCCGCAGCCAGTGAGGTCCGCGCCGCGATCGCTGCGACTGCCACCAACCAAGGCGGATGGGCCACACCCGACCAGCTAGCGACTCGCGTCGATCTTCCTGCCACGGTCAGGATCCTTCATCTCAGCATGGTGGCATCGATCGACATCGCCTACGTCGTCCGCGACACGTCGGCCGACCACCCCGGCCTTACCGCCCGTGCGCGCATCATCGGCATGAGATCCCAAGGGGAGGCCGAGATCGCGATCGAGCAGGGTGAGACGCGCTACGAAGGCGTCACCTGGACCACCCCTCGGCAAATCGTGGCCAATCAACTGATCCCGCTGCCAGAGCCAGCCAGGCGCGGGCTCATCAAACTCTCCGACGACGTCATCGCCACCACAAACCGGGCTGCAGCCGCGGCTGCCCACGTCGACCCCAGCAACCTCACGCGATCAATCAGGTCCGATCCTCCGACGCGCCACGGACAATCATTCGAGTCCGTTCAGATCAACCGCCCACAAAATCCAGCGCCAAAAGGACCACGCCGGTGATACTGCTTGCCACCGCCCGAACAGGACGCCGCAGCCTCAGATGGCGCAGGACCCACTGCCAACGATTCGCGCACCTGGGCACGACGTTGCTACGCGTCAGAAGCCGCAATGGAGATTTTGATCCGCGCCTGCGGAGGAAATCGACCAGGCAGGAAATGGAACACGTTTCCCAACCTCGCTGCTTGGTGGCGATTTTCGCGGCCTCCATGCGGCGGGCAGTTAGGTCGTGATCGTGTGGCCTCGGTCGAGAAGCGCCCGAATGGTAAATGGAGAGCTAGATATCGGCCAGTGCCTGGCGGTCGGCAAATCGCCAGGCACTTCAGCCGCAAGATCGACGCCGAACGCTGGCTGACAGAGCAGCAGAGCAGAGTCAATCGAGGGGATTGGACGGCCCCCGAATTGGGCCGGATCACGGTCAACGCGTGGGCCGAGACTTGGCTGGCCTCGAAGAAGACCCTGAAGGGTCGTACTTATACAAGTTACGAGAGTGTGTGGCGAACGCTGGTCAAGCCTCGCTGGGGCGATACCCGCCTTGATCGAGTTACCCATGGCGAGGCCGTACGCTGGGTTGCCGAACTGACCGAGCGGGGTCTGTCGCCGTCGAGGATCACCCAAGCTCTGCTGTGCCTAAAACAGGTACTCGCTCTGGCAGTCATGGATGGCCGGCTGGCGAGGAATGCCGCCGAGCACGTCAAGCCACCGAGGCCGCGAAAGGCTGAGCCGCGGTTCCTCACTCATGAGCAAGTGCATGACCTCGCAGAAGCGTGCGGCCAGCATCGGGTCTTTGTCTTAACTGCCGCATACACCGGGCTGCGCTGGGGCGAGCTCCGAGCCCTACGTGTAAAGCGCATCGATCTTGAACGAGGTCGAATTGACGTTGTTGAAGCCATGCCCGAACGGTCTCTCGAGCTGGACACGCCGAAGAACCACAAGCGCCGAACGGTGCCGATCCCAGGATTCGTAATCGATGGGCTTGAGAAGCACATCCAAGGGAAGGCGCCTGACGATCTCGTCTTTACGAACTCAGCCGGGAGGATGCTTGACAACACAAACTTTCGCCGCAACATCTGGAACCCAGCAGCCAGGTCGATTGGCCTGGATGGCTTCACACCTCACGATCTTCGCCATACAACAGCTTCGCTGGCGGTCAGTGCGGGAGCGAACGTCAAGGCTCTGCAGCGCTTGCTCGGCCATGCGTCAGCGTCGATGACCTTGGACGTTTACAGCGCACTCTTTGACAGTGACCTTGATGCCGTTGCCGAGCGCTTGGGCAAGGCCGCTGAGGACTGGCTGAGGACTCGGGGTGCGAAAGTCGCAAGTCTGGACGCCCGAACAGTGCTGTGACTAGGGAATCCTCAGTTTCTTTAACCAGGACTGCGACGGTTTAAAAGTCCGCTGCTCTGCCAGTTGAGCTAGAGGCCCCTGTGACGCCCGATTGCCAGCGTCACGCCTCAGACAGTCTGTCAGATGGTGCAACCCAAATCTGCCGAGCCGAGGATCGGTGACCTGGTAGCAAACGTGCGCTGGGCTGCTTCGGCACGCGACGGGCCCGCCCACCGTGACAACCGCTAGGGTCGCACCAAACCGAGGCCCAAGGAGCGATGCCATGAACGGCCATGTGTACGGACTATCCGAGATCGTCGGCACCTCCGCGCAGGGAGTTGACGACGCTATCCGCGTCGGGATCGAGCGCGCGGCACGAACAGTGCGAGGCCTTGACTGGTTCGAGGTCACCGACATCCGCGGGCACCTTGTCGACGGCGAGATCGAGCACTTCCAGGTCACACTGAAGATCGGATTCCGGATGGAGGATCCCAAGCAGGGCTGAATGCCTTCCCGCAAGCTACGCGCCCGCCAGCTTGACCAGCGCGGGAACCACCTCAGCGGGCGAGGGCATCGCGGCGATCTCATCGCGTAGGCGGGTGCCGACTTGACGCTCAGGCGGATCACCAAGTAGTTCCTGCACAGCTTCGCCAATTGCGCCTGGCTCGTGGGCGTCGTTCAGCGCCCGCGCTGCGCCCGCGGCCGTCAGGATCTCGGCATGAAGGATTGGTCCGCACCTTGCGACAGGAGCAGCTGGGGCGGCCCTACTTCGAGTGTGCTGGCCGTCCCGCCGTGGTGCACGATGATGTCGATGAGCGGCAGCACCGCCGACTGGGCCACAAACCGTTCGACGTGCACATTGTCCGGCACCTCGCCGAGGGGAGGCAGGCTCGCCCTCCGGCCCGACGGTGACCAGCACGTCCACATCGAGCGCAGCAATCTCAGTGATCGCGCGGCTGAGCACCTCCACGGCGCCGAACGAGACCGTGCCCAGGGTGAGATAGACCCTGGGTCGGGTAGGCGTCGCGGTGAGCCACGCCGGTACCTCAGCGCTGGACTCGTTGTAGGCCACGAGCGGATCGGAATGATCATGGTCTCGCTCGCGAACGTCTGCCGGAGCGTGGGCGGCGCCGGGTTGATCAGCGCCACCAGTAGCCCATTACCTGCGGGCGGCGTACGGTTCCGCTGCAGCCACATGTTGCGTTGATAGCCAGCCGTCGCAGCACACAGCGAGCCGTAGACGGACTGGGCGGATACCCGGGAACAGTCGGCAGACAGCCGCCCAAGAAACGGCGGTCCGCTTGCGATCACTGCCTTATGACCGGCATCCCCACATGCCAGCGCCAGCGGCATCATCGGGTGCAGGTGGCCATACGCGCCGAGCGAGGCGAACATGATCTTCACGCCGCCATGCTGTCAGATAGGGATGTGGCCCAGCGAGACTCGACAAGCTGCACAGCCAGGCTGCGATCATGAGCCATGCCCACGTTGCCGCTATCACCAGATGAGTTGCTGACCACCACCCGCACCGTCCGCAGGCGCCTGGATCTCAGCCGCCCAGTGGCGCTCGATCTCATCCGTGAGTGTCTGGAGGTGGCGCTGCAAGCGCCGTCGGGATCCAATCGCCAAGGTTGGCAGTGGATGGTGATCACCGATGAGAAAAGCCGCCGCGTGATCGGCGACTACTATCGCCAGTCCGTTGCGTTATACCTCCAGTCGCCGGGCTCGGCCGCTGCGCTGTTTGAAGATGACCCGGAGCGCAACGCGGTGCAACGACGCGTGGGGGAGAGCGTCGTCTATCTCGGCGAGCACATGGGAGAGGTACCCGTGCTAGTCATTCCCTGCATCAGTGCGCCCCGGCTGAGAGCCGGGAGCCAGGCTGGCTTGTGGGGATCCCTGCTTCCAGCGGCATGGAGCTACATGCTGGCGGCTCGCGCGCGCAGATTGGGTACGGCGTGGACAACACTGCACCTACGGTACGAAAGGAGATCTCAGAACTCCTGGGAATGCCGCCCGACATCCGGCAGGGCGCGCTCATCCCCACCGCCTACTACACCGGCGACACGTTCCAGCCGGCACCGCGCCAACCACTCGACGACGTGCTCCACATCAATTCCTGGTGATCAGGAGCCAGCACTGAACCGGTCGGTCTCCTCGGCGGTCGGCGACGTTGCTGGACCACGGCGGGTGACTGTTAAAGCCGCGACGACGTTGGCGCGCCGGGCCGCAGCCTCTGCGTCGCGTCCGGCGGCTAGCCCCGCAATGAAAGCACCGAGGTGAGCGTCACCGGCGCCGGTCGTGTCAACAATCGTGACTGCTACGCCGGGCACCTGAACGAGCGCGTACTCCCGTTGTGCCACAAGGCATCCCGACATCCCCAGACGGACCACAACCTTCCCGCCCCGCAGCCGAGCTAGGAGCTCGGCAGCAGCTGCTACGGGGGCGGTGCAACCCGTGGCCAATGAGGCCTCGCGTGCATTGCAGCTCCACCAGTCCACTCGCCGGCGTAAGCCCTCTACGACCTGGTCAGGCAAGGTGTGACCGAGCGGCCCGGGGTCGTAACACACTGTGGTCTCCGGCGGGAGCAGAGGAAGCCGGTCAAGGATGGCATGCCGGTTCGCGTCGTGCAGCAGCCCGTAGCCGGAGATCAAAAGCGCGCGTCCGTGGGCCGTATCTCGACTTGATCAAGACGTTGACTCGTGACCCCAGCTTCGGCACCAACCGCCGTCACGAAGGTACGCTCGCCGCCCGCGTCCACGAGCACGACATCGAAGCCGAGGTCTCGTTGCTCACCTGGATCATCGGGAAGCAGCAGCGCAATGCCCTCGGCCCGCAACTCCCGACGGGCGAGATCACAAAATAGACCACGTCCGAGTGCACCCGCGTACGCGACGTCCAGGCCCTGTCTGGCTGCCGCAGCCATGAGGTTGAAGCCACCACCGACCTCGAGCGCCACACCTGACGCCAGCACGTCGCCGCCGCGTTCCGGCGGCGCCGGTACCTCGGCAACGATGTCGATGATCACGTTTCCGAGGCTGACCAACCTGTTGATCATGAACCGACACGTAGTGCCAGCAGCTTCTCGGCGAGTATCTCCAGCTCCAGCTGGTTGGTCTCGCGTACCGTCTCAACGGCTTCGAGCGGCCAGGCGTCCATGCCATGACAGGCGCCTGCAATGGCTCCAGCCATGGCGGCGATTGTGTCACTGTCGCCACCGAGCGAGGCCGCGGTCAGGCACGCCTGCCACGGGTCATGGGGATGCAACGCGAGCACCGCGAAGGCGGCCGGCACTGATTCCTGCGTCGCCAAGCTGGTCCCCACCAACTCGACGATGGCGCGTACTGAGCGGTCATGATGACTTGCGTCGACCAGGCCAATTGCCCAAGCGATCCGGCGGGCGACTGCCGCCCCTGCTACCCACTGGCCTCGCCGCTGACCCATCTCGGCAGCTCGGATGCCGAGTGTCGTCGCCTCGGCGACAGACGCGCCGGCGATACCGCCGCTGACAGCGGCTGCCACTGCCGCCGCACCAGCAATCGCTACACCGGTGTGGTGGGTCACTCGAGACGCCTCGACAACAAGATCAACAAGTGCATCCAGATCACCGGCGGAGATGATCAATCCGACAGGAGCGATACGCATTGCCGCCCCATTTGTCGCTCCGAAGCGCCCGACCTCGTCCAGCGGGCCCCCCGAAACCAGGGCCGCCACAGCAGCACTGCTGGAAGGGCCCAGCAGATCCAGCGATCCGCGTTGCCGCGCTCGCTCCGCCCAGTTGAGCAGTCGACGGGCGAGATCATCGCTATCGATATGGCCACCGCCGGCGAGCAGAGTGTCGGCCAGCAGCAATGCCTGCTCAGTGTCGTCGGTGACCGAGCCGGCCGGCAGCCCTGCTGCGATCAGATGGTCGGCAGGCGGCTCGCGAAACCCGTCGAGGACGCCGAAGCAGGCGGCGACCTCCTCATGGGACATCAGCTGAGTCGGCATGCCGAGTGCATCGCCAATGGCGAGGCCATACAGGGCGCCCCGGGCCCGGTCGACGGCCGTGCTCATCTGGCCTGGGATGCCAGGATGGTATCCACCTGGGCGACGTCGATCATTGGTGTGTAAAGCGCCATTGCGTCAAGCGCCCGCTGGTGGTCTGTCTCGGTGACCCCGGCGCACGCATCCGCAGCCACCGTGACATGGACGCCTGCGTCTGCTGCAGCAAGGGCCGTGGACAATACGCAGCAATCGGTGGTGACGCCGGCTAGCACGATGGCGTGGGGGTTGCCGAGCGCTCGACCCGTCTCGGCGTCCCACTTGCCGAAGGTCGTCCTGTCGATGATCGTCGCCGGGATCGAGACGAACTCCTCGCTGAGCTCGTACAGCGGCGCGTTCACGGGGTCGAGAGCAAAGGGCCACATCTCGTAGTAGGTGATCCAAACGCCGGACGGCTGATCGGGCGGCAGGAACCGTGTGAAACAGACACGGGATTCGAACGCGCCCAGTAGTCGCTGGATCCCAGCACATGCCGATGCATAGCCCGGCGTGGCCCATTCACTGCTTGGTTCGCCGAAGATTCGCTGCATATCGATGATCATCAGCCGGCGGCCGCCGGCATCCTGGAAAGGTGCTGGCATGCTATCGCTCATTCGGCAGCGGCCGCCCCCGGTCGGCGTCAGAGAGTGGCTGACTCTCCTGTGCTCGTACGGTCCGGCGCCCTAGCAAGAGAGTGCCGACGAACCCGATGACGAGCGCCGTGAGTACGCCGAGGTTCGCGTACGCCCAGGAGCCCTCCCGACCGCCTAGCCCCAACGGGCCGAGCAGATATCCCTGCCACGCGAGCCAACCAGCGAAGGAGTTGGTGACCAAGCCCCAACCGACCACGGCCCCGAGAACCATCAGCACCAGGGATGCGGGGCGCGCGCTGCCGTAGCGGCCGCGGGGATCCAGCAGCTCCGAGCTGGCGTACGGTCGGCGGCGCAGTGCGAAGTCGCCGAGGAAGATGCCGCACCAGGCTGCGATGAGGACGCCCAAGGTGATCAAGAACCCCTGGAACGGCCCGATGAAGTTGTCGGCAATGAACACCAGATAGATGGAGCCGGCGATCATCAAAACGCCGTCGACGGCCGCAGCAACGAATCGAGGCACCGGCAGCCCCGCGCTCAACAGTGCCAGGCCTGAGGAGTAGATGTCGAGCACGGCGCCGCCGACGAGACCGAGTACCGCGACGAGTGCGAATGGCACCAGGAACCACGTCGGAAGCAAGGTGGTCAACGCACCGATTGGGTCAGTTGCGATCGCTGCACTCAGCTCCTGGGACGAACCCGCGAGCATCAGCCCGAAGATCAACAGCACCACCGGACCGAGAGATGCGCCGAACGTCGTCCAGCCCACAACTCCGGCACTCGAGGCAGGTCGCGGCAAGTAGCGTGAGTAGTCGCCTGCGGCGTTCACCCAGCCAAGTCCGAAACCGGTCAACATGAACACGAAGGCACCGATCAGCTGCGGAATCGGGCCGAGCGGCAGCAAGGCGAGAGTAGCGAAGTTGATGTTGGAGGCGACCAAGATCATATAGACCACCGTCAGCACGGCAGTGATCACAGTGATCCACATCTGCAGCTTCATGATGAACTCGAAACCGAGAATTCCGCCGATCATGATGAGGGCAGCCACCAAGACAAGCGCGGCAAGCTTGGTGAGGAAGCCACCGTGCCACCCCAGCCTGGTGAAGACGGTTGCCGTGGCCAATACCGCGAGGGAGGCAAGAACGGTCTCCCAGCCGACCAGGAGTAGCCAGGAAATGGCCGATGGCACCCGATTGCCATTGACCCCGAACGCGGCGCGGCTCAAGGTCATCGTCGGCGCATGTCCACGTTTGCCGGACAAAGAGACAAGGCCGCACAACAGGAATGAGATGACGATGCCGACGACTCCAACCGCGACGGCTTGGGGGAACGAGATCCCGAAACCGAGAAGAAAGGCTCCGTAGCTGATCCCGAGCACCGAGATGTTGGCGGCAAACCAGGGCCAGAACAGCTCTCGCGGCCTGCCGCGGTGCTCGCTTACATGGATCGAGTTAAGACCGTTCTGCTCGACTTCGAGCGCTCGCGGGCCCGCAACGGGCAGATCGATGGGTGATTCGTCTGCTCTGGTCATGGTCGCACCTTTCAGGAGAACCCCTCTGCAACCGATCTTCCCGCATAGGAGCCCGCGAACCCTCACCCGCGCCGATGGGTCAGGGTGGGCCGGCGGTCAGCTCGGGAAAGTCGGCTGCGGGTCCGTCGAGCAGCGGCGCCGCTGCACCATTGAGGTGCCTGGCGAAGAACGCGAGCAGCAGGTCGCAGGTGATACGCCACACCCGATGCGGTTGGATCCTCATCGCCTCGACTGCGGGCTTGACGATTGACGCATCTGTCAACGGCAGAAACGGCACATCCATGAAGCTGACATGGCTGGCTCCGTTGACTTGCACGGTGTAGCCGGGTTGGGCGCGCTGCTGGACATTTCGCCAGCCACCGAACGTGATCGCCTTCTCCGCCTCAAACCATTCGACATTAGGTGCCGCGCCGGCTCTGACCGCATCATCACCGATCCGGTCGAACTCACCATGCTCGGCCAGCACCTGCATCGCCGGCCGGTCGAGCCCGACCTGGCCCACGTCAGACCAGAGCGCGCCGTCCAGGTTGGCCGCGGCCCGGCAGCGTTGATCCGTCCTGCACAACTCCAAAGCGGCGTTGCCGCCGAAGGAATGTCCGAGCGCACCTAACCGGGCAAGATCCAGCCGGCCTGCGAACCGCTCCGTCGGCTCTACGGTGAGGTTCTCCAGCTGGTCGGCGACTGAAGCGAGGTCGGCTGCCTTGTATTCGCACAGGGATGCCCGCTGGCGGAAAATTTCCGGGTGTGACCCCGTCTGCGGACCCAGAGCTGCACCAGTGGCGGCCGGGTTCATCGGCACCACACGGCCGTCGGCGAACGCGGTCACCGTCGTCTCGTAAGTGTGGTTCACACCCACCACGACGAATCCGTGGCCAACTCCTCAGCGATCGCGCTCAACATCAGCGGTGGGTAACCACTGGGTGATAGCAGCAGTACCGGATATGCGTCGCCGTCCGTGGCTACCGGTACCTCGGGTACCGCATGCGAACGCAGGCCCGCAACGTTGATGCCGAGGAACTCGGCGGTGGGTGCCCACCCCGAAAGGAGGTACGGCCCGAACTCGGCGGTTGCTTGCGGACTAGCCGGATACCAGACGAACAGCACCAGTTCGCGGCGAGCGTCGGGGTTGCCCGCATAGATATCGAACCGGGCGTGATCGACCCAGTCGTAGGAGACCCGACCCACCGAGTGTGGTCCGGTGGGCATCGGCAAAGGGCTATCACCTGCGGTAGTCGGGGTCGCCATGGAGTTCAGCTGCTTAGCGAAACCGGATGTCCCTCGGCGTCGGAGAGGTCGCTGGAAGCCATCTCGAGCAGCCGATCCGCTAGCTGCCTCAGGGCACGGGCCGCCGCCACCTCGTCTCCGACCGTGGGCATGTCCGGATCAGCCGGGCTGCGGCGAGCCTCACCCCGAACGTCGAGCGGCGGTACGTCACTGTGCAAGACGGCGTTCGCCGATGTTGCAGCCTGATCTTCGTAGAGATAGATGTCGACCCGCCACGTCTTGGTTGGCTGAGTACGCGACGCCGCTGGACTCTGCTCTCCCGTATCGCCGCTCTCCCGCTGGACATGCTCAACATGGGCGTCGGGACCAGGGAAAAACAGGCTCTCGTTGCCACTGTCGGACCAGCGAACCAAGTACGGGCCGCCGCCGTCTGCTCCGATCTGCAGGATCTCGCCGTCTCGAATCGGCCGGTGCAGTGTGCCCGAGGCCACCACGATCCGATCGCCGACCTCCGCCTTCATCGTGTCCTCCTGAGTGTCTCGGTGAATCACGCCGTCCGCGCAACGGGCACCGCAGTACTCAGTCGCCTGCCGCTGTGCGGACGCCGTACGGTCAATCCCAGCATTACCCATTGAGGGGCTTGTGGACAGACCTCTTTGGCAGCACGTGGAATTTTCGCTCTTGCTTATTTCCGCGCTCGAACCACGGGAAGCACCAGGCCAGCGAAGCTCGCAATGGCACACAGGCTGGCGGTGGTGGTGACGATGCCAAGCGGGAGCGCGGTGTGCTCGCCGGCGATGCCGACGAGCGGTGCCGCGATCGCACCGAAGACGAATTGGCTGAGTCCTTGAAGTGAGGAGGCGGTACCGGCCAAGTCCGGATAGTCGGCCAGCGCCAGTGCGTTTGCCGTCGGAAAGATCAAGCCGACAGCGCTCACCATCACCGAGAGCGCGCCGATCAGCACGCCCAGCGGTAGTCCGATGATCACTGTTGCAAGCAGGGACGTTGCTCCGAGGAGGTTGACGGCCAAGCCGAGACCGAGGACGCGGGTGAGCGGCCACCTCAGTGCAAGGCGAGCTCCAACCTGGGCGGCGATGACAAGGGCGAGAGAGATCGATCCGAACACGAATGAGAAGCCCTGCGGAGACATGCCGTAGATCCGTTGCAGCACG
>JBKOZG010000171.1:0-9626 GCA_046725775.1 Actinomycetota bacterium
AAATCTTGTCCAACGACCCGCACTTGGCCACCGCCATTCCATCGGCTTTTGCCCAAGTCGGCCTGCACTGCCGCGTGGTCTCCGATGCTTGCCCGTTCGACGTCTCCGGATTCAGCATGGCGTCCACCCCTGGCGTCGTCATCGGCAAGAACAACAAGATCGCCTGGGGGCTGAGCACGAGTCATGTCGATGCCCAGGATCTGTACCTGGAGGACGTGCGGAGCGACACCGTGCGGGAAGGCGACAGGTATGTGCCGCTTCGCGTTATCACTGAGGAGATCCACGTGCGGGGTGAGAACGAGCCGAGAACCATCCGCATCCGCTCCTCCCGGCACGGGCCGTTGCTTTCCGATGTAGACCAGCGGTTGCAGCAGGTCTCCACCAGCAGGCTTGATTCGAACCCGGTCCAATACGCCGTCGCGTTGAGCTGGACCGCGCTTCAGCCGGGCCGCAGCATGGACGCGCTGATGGGCTTCGACCGGGCGCAGAACTTCGCGGAGTTCCGCGGAGCGGCGGCGCTGCTCAGCGCACCCTCACAAAACCTCATCTATGCCGACATCGACGGCAATATCGGTTACCAGCTGGCAGGCACGGTTCCACATCGCCGCAGGGGCACCGGGATAAAGCCCTCACCGGGCTGGGATCCGACCTATGACTGGCGCGGTACCATCCCATTCGCGAAGGTGCCGTATGTTTACAACCCGCCAAGCGGCTTTATCGTTGCAGCCAATCAGCAGGTGATCGGAGCTCAATACCCGTATCCGCTGGGTTCGACCTTCTCGTACGGGTGGCGCAGTCAGGAGATCATCGACACGTTGCGCGATGCGCCGCCATTGACCATGGACACTGCCGAACAGATCTTCTACGACGATACGATCCGGTTTGCGGCGGAACTGGTACCGATTCTGCTCAAGATCAAAGTTCCCGATCCCTGGGTGGTTGAGGGGCAACGGACGCTCGTTGGCTGGGACTACTCCGCAACCAAAGACTCGGCTGCTGCGGCGTACTTCAACGTCGTCTGTCACGACATCTTCAAGCTCACCTTCCGCGACGAGTTGCCAGAGGAAGATCTGTGGCCAACCGGCGGCGATCGCTGGTACGCGGTGCTGACGATCTTGATGAAGCAGGTGCATAATCCGTGGTGGGATGATGTACGGACCCCCGACAAGATCGAGACCCGGGACGACATCCTGCTGGCCGCCATGACCGATGCCCGCAAGGAAATCACTTCGCTTATGGCGCGCGACACCGACCAGTGGCAGTGGGGCAAGCTGCATACGGTGCAGTTGCAGAATCCGACGCTCGGAAAGAGCGGAATCAAGCCGATCGAGCGCTTGTTCAATCGCGGTCCGTATCAGGTTGGCGGTGGCCCGGCAGTGGTCAATGCCATGGGGTTCGACGACCGGCGGGGGTATGTCGTGACTGCGGCTCCAGCGATGCGCATGCTTATCGATCTTGGTGATCTCGACGCGTCACGCTGGGTGAACCAGAGCGGCACATCTGGGCACGCATTCCATCGTCACTACGACGATCAGACCGAACTATGGGCGAACCAACGACTCTGGCCCTTTGTCTCGTCCCGCGGAGCAGTCGAGGCTCGTACCAGCTCTCGCCAGGAGCTCTTGCCCGACGGCTGAGAAGGCACCAACCAAGGGATCACATTGGCCGTCGAAAGGATCTAGGTGTGGCAGCGCGTTGGCGAAAGTGGTCAGAGAGGGCAATGAGATCGCCCAACCTCATGTCGTTGGTGACCACTTGGCGTAGTGCCCGGCGGCGCATGATCCAGACTGGTGCGGTGATCCGTCGCCGAGTGGTGGCCCATGGACGCGTGCAGGGTGTGTTCTTCCGCGACACCTGCCGACGTCAAGCGCGGACACGCCAGGTGTCCGGTTGGGTTACCAACCGCGAGGACGGCGTGGTTGAGGCGGTGTTCGAGGGCGAGCCTTCCGACGTCCAGGCAATGGTCGACTGGGCGCGCCGGGGTCCATATCAGGCGCACGTAACCAAACTGGAGGTTATCGAAGAGACGCCGCGCGGCGAGCTGGGCTTCTCGGTCCGCTAACCCTGAGCTCCGAACTCACAAATTGCAGAGGACAGACGGCTCGCAGGTGATCATGCGGGTCGGTGTGACGATGACGTCGACGCGGTGGTCCCAGGCGTGTACGGGAATTGTCCTGAGCACCTCGTCGTCGTTGAGCAATACCCAAATCGGCGCACTTTGCGAGGCGTGGCGGAGAGCCCGGTCGTACCACCCACCGCCTCGTCCCAGACGGTCGCCGTGGAGGTTCGCGGCAAGTCCCGGGCAGATGATCAGCTCTGCTTCGGGAAGCTGCTCGCTCGGCACTGGCTCACCTGTTGGTTCCAAGATCGAGTACGCCCCAACACGCAGTGCGTCGGGCCCCTCGTACGGCGCCCATGCCGGCTTGTCAAGACGGCCGCCAATCGGGTGGGAGAGCACCGGCAGCAACACCCGGACGGAGTTTGCCGCCAGCCAGGCGACCAGCTGAAGAGTGCCCGGCTCTGTGCCGTTGGAAAGATAAGCTGCGACCGTGTCCGGAATCCGGTCCTCCAAAGAGGACTCGATCATCATCATCCGCGACTCGTCGTGATGGTCGCGCTGCTCGCTGGTGCGCGCGTCACGGCGGAACAGGATGGCTTTCCGCAGTGTTTGCTTTGCCCCAGCGATTGCGGCGGCATCGATCGCCGCCATCGCGGCGGGGTCGACAGCATGATCTGGCTGGGTTGGCACGGACCCAGCCTAGTCGCGCTGAGGGCCCAAACGGCTCCCCGTGCGTCAGCGTGTCTTGGCGCATGATCATCTTTTGGAGTACTCGATGGCTGGGCTAGCCCGACGTCCCAGCCATCACATCCGCGCCGCATTACTGTGTGGGGCATGCCGTTGTTCACCCGCAAGAGCGTCAACGAACCTCAGCGTAATGCGCAGGAGTTCGAGCCGCTGCCCCAGCCACCGGAGCCCGATCGTGGCCAGTTCCGATCGATGCAAGCTCACCGCCAGTATCTGCTCAGCTGCGTGAACCCTCTGAGGCCGTTCCGCCAGCAGATTCTCGATGCCGTCGGCCTGAATATCTGCGAAGACATCATCTCCACGGTCGACCTGCCGCGATTCGACAATTCGGCGATGGACGGCTATTCGGTACGTGCCGAGGATGTAGCCGAAGCCAGCGAGGATGCGCCGCTCAGCCTGCCGGTCGTCGGTGAGATCGCTGCAGGCAAAGCCGCGACGCATCGGCTGTCTCCCGGGACCGCGATGAAGATCATGACCGGAGCGCCCGTGCCACCCGACGCGGACACGATCGTTCCATATGAGAACACCAATCGTGGCGAGACGGACGTCAAGGTCTTTGCGCCTAGCGCCGTAGGTCAGCACATCCGTCGGATTGGCGAGGACATCCAGGCGGGGACTCAGTTGTTTAAGATGGGCGATCGTCTCGGCCCGCGCGATATTGGAGTGCTGGCGGGCATCGGTCTGGACAAGGTGATGGTGCGGCCGCGACCGCGCGTGGTCGTGATCTCCACGGGTTCGGAGCTCGTCGAGCCCGGCCTCACGCTTAGCAATGAGCAGCAGATCTTCGATTCGAACTCGTACCTTCTCGCGGCTGCTGCCAAGGCCGCCGGCGTCCAGGTCTTTCGAGTCGGAAAAGTGAGTGATGATCGCGACGAACTCAAGCGGCTGATCGCTGATCAACTGCTGCGTGCCGACCTGATCTTGACCACAGGTGGCGTGAGTCAAGGCGACTTCGACATTGTGAAAGCCGTGATGCCGGAGATGGGTCCGTGTGACTTCTCGCAGGTCGCCATGCAGCCGGGCAAGCCGCAAGGCTTCGGATTGATCGGTTATGACCGAATCCCAATGATCATGCTGCCTGGCAACCCGGTGAGCGCTTTCGTTTCCTTCGAAGCGTTCGTACGCCCGGTGATCCGCAAGCTCATGGGGGCGCGGCCATACGTGCGGACAGTAGTGAAGTGTCAAGCAGCGCACGGCATCAAATCCATTTCAGGTCGTCTGCAGCTAGCGCGCGGCATCGTCACTGTAGATCGCTGGGGTGGCCGGCAAGTTGAACTCGCAGGTGGACACGGCTCGCACCTGCTCGCCGATCTGGCGCGCTCGAATGCGCTAGTGCTCTTGCCTGAAGACGTCGAGTTCGTGGCCGCTGGGCTCGACGTCGATGTATGGCTGCTTGACGAGTCGACGGGATGATTCAGGGATAGCTGTGAGCGAGAGTCGTTTTCCGCATCTCGGCGCCACAGGTGACGCCCGGATGGTTGACGTTTCCGGCAAGGCCGTGACTGCTCGTTCGGCAACCGCTGCAGGACGGGTGTTACTCAGCGCTGACTGTGTTGCAGCGCTTCGAGACGGCACTGTGCCGAAAGGGGATGCGCTGGCGGTCGCCAGGATTGCGGGCATACAGGCGGCAAAGAAGACACCCGATCTCATCCCGCTGTGCCATCCCCTGTTCATCAGTGGTGTCGACGTCGCGGCGGAATTGATCGATGAGGGCGTGGAGATCACTGCGACGGTCAAGTCGACGGATCGGACCGGCGTGGAAATGGAGGCACTGACTGCCGTCGCTGTTGCCGGGCTCGCGGTGATCGACATGATCAAGGCCATCGATCGGGGTGCGGTGATCAGCGACGTACGCGTGCTCAGCAAGTCAGGGGGACGTCGCGGCGACTGGGCTCGCGAGGAAGATTCATGATCGACAGCGCTCTCGTGATCACTATCTCAACCCGTGCTGCCGCGGGCGTCTACGCGGATAGGTCGGGGCCAATCATCGCGTCTGCTCTTGATGATCTTGGGTACGCGGTGACGGGTCCCGTCGTGGTGCCCGACGGAGACGCGGTTGGCGCTACGCTACGCGATGCCATAGCTGCCGGCCACGCGGTCGTGATCACCACCGGGGGCACCGGGCTGAATCCTCGCGACCAGACGCCAGAGCAGACCAGAGGGGTAGTCGAGCGGGAGGTGCCACAGCTCGCAGCCGCAATCGCTCGCTATGGTGCTGATCACGGTGTGCCGACAGCGGTGCTGAGCCGGGGCGTCGTTGGCGTTGCGGATCGCACGTTGATCGTGAATCTCCCCGGATCGAGTGGCGGCGCGCGGGATGGAATGGCGGTGGTAGCGCCGGTGCTCAGGCACGCCGTCAGCCAGCTGCGAGGTGGGGACCACTGAGATGGCCGGCGCAGAGCAGCCGTCACAGGGACTGACGGGGCTCGGCAGCGGCCGTCACCACTGGCCTGTGACTCTGCGACACGGCCCGGTCATCCTCGCCCCGTTGCGCCATCGGGACCGGGCGGCCTGGGAGCGCGTACGCCGCGAAAATGCCAGTTGGCTGCGACCGTGGGAGGCAACCCTTCCTCCCGGCTCGCCAATCGGTCCGTCGACGTACGCCGGCCTGGTCCGTTCGGTAACTCGTCAGGCCCGGGAGGGACGGGTGCTGCCGTGGCTGGTGTTCTATGAGGAGGAATCGAACCGCTCCAAACCGCGACTGGCAGGCCAGCTGACAGTAAGCGGGATCGTTGGGGGCTCGGCGTCCTGGGGCCAGATTGGCTATTGGATCGACCAGCGATTGGCCGGACGCGGGATCATTCCGACGGCGGTGGCCTTGGCTGTCGACTACTGCTTCCGGGTGATGTCACTGCATCGGATCGAGATCGCGATCAGACCCGAGAACACTAAGAGCCTCCGCGTAGTGGCCAAGCTCGGCTTCCGGCCCGAGGGGCTCCGCCCGCGCTATCTGCACATCGATGGCGACTGGCGAGACCACTTAGTCTTCGCACTGAACGCTGAGGAGGTTCCCGAGGGACTTCTGCAGCGCTGGGAGAATCTCCGCCAACGGTGATCGAACAAGATCATTTGTGGTGGATGGGCCTTCCCCGGTGTCACATCCGTCACATCCGTTTCTTACGACACACCGCTGAGGGTCGCCTGAAGAACGCCGCTCGCCCCGTACCGTCTGGGTGTGGGGACGACCGGCGTAATTTTTGCTGCCATCGCGATCGCGTGGCTGGCCTATCTCGTCCCGCACTTTGTACGTGGACGCGACGGCGACGAGGAGCTGCTGGAGGATTCGGATCCGGCGGAGCGCTTCTCTGACTCGATGCGCATCGTCCGTCATGGCACCGCTCCACTTCTTGATCAGGACCTCGAAGAGATCGCATCTTTCGAGGTATCGACACCGTCGACCCGGCGGGCGGCGGTCAAGGATCTGCGCCGGCTGGAACGACTTGCCGCAGCGAGGCGGCGCCGCGTGCTGCTCGGTATGTTGGTCGTGCTGAGTGCCGTCATTGGCTTGTGCGGAGCACATCTGCTCCCGTGGTGGAGTGCCGCCATTCCTGGCGGGCTGCTGTTGATCTTCATGGTCGTCGCTGGGATCAGCGTTCGCATCATGATGAAAGGGCTTGACGCTCGCTATCGCGACGTTCGCCATGGGAGTAACGAGTCGACCATCTTTCTGAGCCGGAAAGACTTCGCCACCAGTGGCGCGGATGCACATTCCGCGAGTGGCAGGGCCAACTTGGCGGCAAGCCCTGGAACACTGTGGGACCCGATTCCGATCACCATGCCGACCTATGTCTCGAAGCCGTTGGCGCCACGAACGGTTCGCACCATCGACCTGTCAGGTCCGGGTGTGTCGTCCTCGGCACGGCACGAAGGGCCGGTCACCGCAGACGCGCCAGGGTCGGCATACGACTCACCTCCGGCCGACGCAGGCGGCGAAGCGCGCCAGGTAGCCACTGCTTGACGGTGGTAAAGTCTGCGTGCTGATCGGCCAACCCCGATCCGCGGGGCTATGGCGCAGTCGGTAGCGCGTCTCGTTCGCAACGAGAAGGTCAGGGGTTCGAGTCCCCTTAGCTCCACTTTCTGTATTCCTCGCCTGACTGGGCGCGACGTTAGGTCCAAGGGCAAGTCTCATGCTTGTGATTCTTCGGATGCTGGCTGGCTTGTGCCCCCTTTGTGCTCCCAGGCGTTCAGACGGTCCAAACCAGCGCGATCAGCAGAGGTTCCGAGGTGGTGCAGATAAATATTCGTGGTCGCGATCGATGCGTGCCCCATCCACGCCTGCACGGTCACAGGGTCGACTCCACGCGCTAGCCACAAGCAGGCGGCCGTGTGCCGCAGGTCATGAATTCGTCGGCCCTCAGCAATGGTGGTCCAAGCAAGTGTCCGCTTGAATGCCGTGGCGTGCAGCTGGTGGCCGGTCTCGGTCACGAATAGGCGGGTGTCTGCATCTCGATCAACAGCCATGGCTCGCACGAGCGGTAGGACGCGGTCGGCAATGGGAACCCGTCGGGTTCTTCCGGATTTGGTGCTTTTGATCTCAACACCCTCGGGCTCCGCGCGCTGCACTACCAAGATCGGCAGTGGAACCTCGACGAAGTCCCGGACACGCATGGCGCGCAGCTCGGACCAGCGCAGGCCAGTCCAGGCGTCGATGAGTAACAGGTCCGCGAGTCGTTGGTCCCGCGCGGTCGCGCGGACATAGACGCGCTCGAGCTCGTCCTCGCTGAAGGGGAGCATTTCGACGCGAGGCGTCCCTGCGCGTGGCACTCGAGTCGGCGCAACCGGATTGGCGGCGATCATCCGCTCGCGGACTGCCCATGCAAAGAACGACGACAGCGAGTCTCGGAAGCGACGCACCGATGACTCTGCCAAGCCACTTTTGGTGAGGATGATCAACGCGCGTGTGATCTCCCGATCTGTCACCGCGTTGATCGATAGGGCGGCTAACGCGGTCGGCACCAAGCGGGGGAGTGCGGCGTCGGCCGTGTAGGTCTTAGCCGATACCGAGTGTTTCCGCTCCTCCAGCCAGACCGGGAGCAGGGTCCGGACCTGAGCGCGACCCGCCCGCGGGTCCACGCCTCCCGCGAGGGCCGCACGCTCACGCGCCAGCCAAGCCTGCGCGGCACGCCTGGTGTCGAATGTCTTGCCGGAAACGTAACTGCGCCCCGACTTGAGGACCGCGTAGAAGCGGCCGGATGGCTGCTTCCGAATCGTCATACGGCTGCCTGGCGCAGCCACTCGATCACGTCGGTACGTTGATACCGCGGCGACGAGGATGACAGCCACGTCACGCGGGGACCCATACCCAAGCCACGCCAGCGGCTCAGCGTCGAGCGGTCGACTCGCAGCACGGACGCCACCTCAGCAGTCGTCATCAGCTCCGGAAGCTCGGATGTCCTGAGATCCTTCATGATCAAACCTCTTCCCGAGGGAACTCTGTGCCTAGGCCGTCCTGCCGAGCAATCGCAACCACACATGCCGGGAACAAAGCGAGCGGAGCGCCTGGCTGCCGCGCGATGGCACGCTGCAATGAATACATCGCGCGTGTGATTTGGCCAGCTCCGAAGCGGTCCTGTGCATAACATGCGGCTGGCGCCGCCGGGTGAATAGGACGTTTCATGCTTCCCATAAGGAGGTGGCGATGATCCGGTGATCACTTGGCAGGCGTTATCTTTAATACGACGGCGTCGGTCATAGGCTAAGCAGCCCTTGCCGGCAAGCTCCACGTAGACTGAGCCGACTAATTGATCATGATGGACGCCAGCGACTTGGTGTCGCGCTCTTGATCTTGGTGATGCGGACTAGCAGTTGTGCTGAGTCATGTGAGTTGGTGATCACTTGGCGCCTTTTGCTCGCATGGCGGCTAAACTCAATGGAACTGTTGGCCAGCACTCGCGTGATCTGCGCGATTACCTCGGAGTACCTTCGAGGGCTCACAGCAGTCGGCTTCTCTGGCCACATGATCACGACGCGTTCGGGGCCATTGTCCGGCTTGACTAGCCACGCCACCAGCACGGTGCCACCGACAATCTCAGCGGCAGCAAGTTCTGTGCGGTCCATCGTGGGATTCCTTCCGGATTAGGGGATTCCGCGGCCTGTCAGTGTTGCCAGCGGGTGTACACGTCGAGGGCAGCAATCTGCTGCACTCAAGGCATTCTGGACAGCAATCTGCTGCCCTGTCAAGCGTGCTGCGCTCACGCGCCATATGATTCGGGCGCGCTAGCTTTTGCCGTGTGGTGGAGCCGCTTGGTCCTGACTGGTGGACGATTCAGCAGGTGGCTCAGTTCTTAAGCATCCGGCAGAGCACCGCGCGCGCGTACGTGGCACGCCAGAAGATGCCGGCACCTGACGGGTACGTCGGCAGCACCGCTGTTTGGCGGCGCTCCACCATCGAAGAGTGGGCCGCGCGTCGACCGCGCAAGGGCAAACGGAGCTAGGCACCCAGCGTGTCGCGGGTCGGTCGACGTCGGGTGCGCTGGCGCTGAGAACGCTGAGACGTTGACCGTCGGCACCACGCTTTCCATCCTAATGGCGCGGGGAGGCTCGTCCTGGAGATCGCGACGACTTGTTATCCACAGGACGGCACCACCTATGGCGGCAAAGCACCGAAAGTGAATCAATGCCATTGGCGTCGAACCCCTGCCGATGTATTCGCAGTTCTGAGCTGAGGAGCTGATCATGCCAGCGCGAACCGACGCCACCGACGTCTATCTGACCTGTCCCTGCCCGGAGTGTGAAGGCCGCGAGGTCCAAATCACGTTGCGGAAGTTCCGCAATCTCTCACGGCTCCCCTCTCCAGCCTGCGATCAAGCCGTGCACCAGC
>JBKOZG010000428.1:0-3345 GCA_046725775.1 Actinomycetota bacterium
GCCTACTCGTCGTCGTCGCAGCGATCGCCGCGGCCCTCGGCTACCCATTGCTGACGTCCTCGTCCTCGACGGTCGCATCACCCGTCGACGTCCCTCGCGGTGAGCAGCCTCGGCCGCAACTACCGCCTCGGCAAGCAGTGGCTGAGGCGACATTACCCACCGACGTCCCTCGCAGTGAGCACCACCGGCCGCAACTACCGCCTCGGCAAGCAGTGGCTGAGGCCGCATCACCGATCGACATCCCTCGCGGTGAGCACCGTGGTGCGCTTGGCGAGGCTGACGGTGCCGTTCCCGACGGTACGACGGACTTTGATGACGAGGTTCCGGAAGTCGCCAACCTTGATCCCGATTTGCTCCAGGCCCTGCGTGAAGCGGCGACGGATGCCGCTGACGACGGCGTCAAGTTCTACGTCAACAGCGGCTGGCGTTCCCCAGAGTACCAGAATCAGCTTCTTCGTGAGGCGGTCTCCAAGTACGGTTCGGAAGAGGAAGCTGCCCGATGGGTCGCCACCGCGGACACGTCTCCTCACGTGTCCGGGGACGCCGTCGACATCGGGCCCTCGTCTGCCACTGCGTGGCTGTCCAGGCACGGCGCCGAGTACGGGCTGTGCCAGATCTACAAAAACGAACCCTGGCACTACGAACTGCGCTCCGCAGCCATCGATCACGGTTGCCCGGCCATGTATGCGGATCCCACGCACGATCCAAGGATGCACAGTGACCGGCGCCGTCGGCCACCTAGTCGAACGACTCGACGAATCAGGAGACGAGGCTAAAGCAGCATGACACGCAATCCACAGGTCTTGACAATTTCCCGGGCTCCGGCGGCACCGAAGCATCGGGGTCGGCATCAACAGCATGTTCATGATTCCTTCTGGCCAGTCGCCAGGGGCTGGCACAGCCGCACCTCGGCGTCGCGATCTCCTGCTGGGCCGCCGAACCGACGATGGGCCGCTTGAGCAGCATGGCCTTGTTTCCTTGCGCGTCGTGAGCATCGAAGGGAATCGGCATTGGCGCACAGATTTGCGTGAGATCGCCTTGCTTGAGGCTGGGTCTGACGCCCTTGCCGGGGCAATCGGTGTACTGCTCGCTAGGGCACCGAACGCGGCTTGGGGTACGTGCGAAGGCTGTGAATTCATGCTGCAGTCAGGTAGAGACGGGAGCTTATCCTCTATCGTCAGAGGCCTCGCCTGAAGGGCACCAACCTTGCCGTTCTACCCCATTGGCGGTAATCTCTCGTTTCCTGCTGTTAGCGCTAAGTTTCCCACGACGACGGACGGTACACGCAATGCGACCTCTTCGGTATTCCATCAACGTCACACTGGACGGGTGCTGCGATCATCGTGCGTTTGTCCCGGACGAGGACTTGCATCGTCACGCGGCAGAGAACATCGCGCAGGCCGATGCCCTCCTCTTTGGCCGGGTAACCTACGAAATGATGGAGGCAGCGTGGCGGCCGACGGCGACGGGAGTGAAGCCTGACTGGATGGCCGATTGGATGGAACCCTTCGCCCGGACGATCGACGTAGCAAAGAAGTACGTCGTGGCGACCACACTGGACCGGGTCGATTGGAACGCGGAGCTCGTGCGCGGGGACCTGGGAGAGGACGTCCAGCAGCTCAAGCGGGAGCCGGGTAAGGGACTGTTCACGGGAGGCGTGAAGCTCCCGCTGGCGGAGCTGGGATTGATCGATGAGTACGAGCTCGTGGTGCATCCCAGGCTCGCCGGCCATGGGCCGACGTTGTTCGCGGGGCTATCGAAGTTTGTCGACTTGAGGCTCGTGGACCGGCTGGAGTTCAGCTCGGGGGCTGTGGCGATGCGGTATGAGCCGAGAAGGTAGTCATCGGGCTTGTTAGCCCGGGTCGGCCGCATTGGCGGAGGCGGGCACGCGGTTCGAGGCGGGCCAGACGGCGGCGTTCGTGGAGGACAACATTGCCTTGCCCGTCTTCAGCGCGACAGCGTTGCTGCTCGCATTCGTTTTGGCGGTGTTCAAGCCCTGACCCGCATCCGCGGCAGGGACTTGAGCGGTAATCCGATAGCAAGGATCGCGCGATCGAGGGAGGCTTTCCCCGCAAGTTACGAAGGGAGATCTGATGTCCGCAACTGTCCTCTATATGTCCATGTCGCTCGATGGCTATATAGCAGGTCCGAACGACGAACCGGGGAACGCCAGTGGCGACGGCTTCATGCGTCTGCACGAGTGGTACGGGTTCGAAGGAGAACCCCCCAACACGAAGGGGACTGGCTGGGGCGCGCACTTCATGGACGAAGTCAGTTCAACGGGCGCGGTGCTTGCTGGCCGACGCACCGTGGAGCAGGTCGATCACTGGGGCGGAAATCATCACGGCGTCCCGATTTTCGTGCCAAGTCACCAGCCGCCTGGTCCCTCCGCTGCGAAATATCCCCTCGTGACGTATGTGAACGATGGGATCGTCAGCGCTGCGGCGCAGGCCAAGGCCGCCGCGAAAGACAAGGATGTCATGGTGCACGGCGCGTATACGGCACAACGAGCGCTGGAGGCCGGTGTACTGGACGAGCTGCAGATCCATCAGATCCCGGTGCTTTCGGTACCGGTCGCCGGCTGTTCGAGATCTTGCCGGCGCGCGTGGAGCTGGAGATCGTTCGGGTGATCGACACTCCGGAGGCCACCCATATCCGCTACCGCGTCCGTCGGTGAGCTTGCCGAGGAGCGGCCCAGCGGAAGCCACCCAGTAGGCATCGAGTTCGGGTTGGCTGCCGAAGGTCTTGGCGATCATCACACTGCTCTGGAACCCGAGGAGCCGGGAGCCTAGTTTGACAACCCGCATCTGCGGCAAGGAAGCACTCCCGCCGATGTGGGGTAGGAACTTGCGGCGCTATCGGGGATCGCGGGAGCTGGACGGGTTGGTTAAGATGGCCTCGTCGTCGGTTCGCCAGTTTCGGCTGATCTTCCACTGCGGCCGAAGAGGTTCGGCATGGCGTCCATATCGGAGCGGGAGAGCAGGGAGATCGAGGCGGCAAACGCCTCCGGCACCACGCCGGTCGTTTTCATCCACGGCCTCTGGCTGCTACCGAGCAGCTGGGCCAACTGGGCGGACTTCTTCAAGCAGGCCGGTTACGCGCCGCTGACGCCGGACTGGCCAGACGATCCGGAAACGGTTGAAGAGGCGCGGGCGAACCCGGACGTCCTCGCCAAAAAGACACTGAAGCAGGTTGCCGACCACACAGCCGACGTGATCGGCAAGCTCGAGAAGAAGCCCGCCGTGATGGGGCACTCGACCGGCGGATTGTTCGCCCAGATGCTCGCCGGCCGTGGGCTCTCGGCAGCCACGGTTGCCATCGACCCGGGCGTGTTTCGCGGCGTCC
>JBKOZG010000256.1:0-22398 GCA_046725775.1 Actinomycetota bacterium
CGGACTTGATCAGGGTCGGACCGCAGCTGCAGCGTTGAGGCACTGTGCTAGAACGTGCCGGACGGAGACACCGAGAAGACCTCGGCCGCCCAACCTGCGTCCTGTTCGCCGAGGGCCGCCAGAAGTTGATCACGACTCCAGACATAGAAGGCGCCCTCGCGAAGCTCACCGTGATCATCTTCGGAGTCGGCGTCCAAGCTCGCCGCGAACGCGCCTTGCTCGGTCCGCATCTCAGCTACCAGCCAGGCCACTGTTTCGGTGACGATCCGCTCGGCCAGCGGGTTCTGTGTTCGGCGCCACCAGTGGACGTACCCGCCGAGCAGCAAGGCATTGTCGTAGAGCATCTTCTCGAAATGCGGCACCACCCATTCCGCGTCGACGCTGTACCGCGAGAAGCCGCCACCGATCTGGTCGTAGATGCCACCTCGCGCCATTGCCTCCAGCGTCCGCCCTGCCATCAGCATCGCTGCTTCGCCGCCGTCGCGAAGTAACGCCTCGAGCACCATGGACGGTGGGAACTTGGGCGCATGGGCGAAGCCGCCGTACGTCGGGTCGAACTCCCGTTGCAGCAGCAAGAGCGACTCCGCGCAGTCGGCCGCAGTCAGTGTCTGTGAGCCGGTCGGCGTTTGCGGTGCCGACAATCGGCGAGCGATCTCGGACGCGCTAAGGAGAATCTCTGATCGCCGCTCCCGCCAAGCCTCAATGATTGCCCGCAACACCTGTTGGAAAGAGGGCAAACCGTGCCGTGGCGTGGGCGGGAAATAGGTTCCGGCGTAGAAGGGCTTGCGATCAGGCGTCAGAAAGACACTCATCGGCCAGCCACCCTGGCCGGTCAGCGCTTGAGTGGCTTGCATGTAGACCGCGTCGACATCTGGACGTTCTTCACGGTCGACCTTGATCGGGACGAAGTGTTCGTTGATCACGAAGGCGGTTTGGGTGTCCTCGAAGGACTCGTGCGCCATCACGTGGCACCAGTGGCACGCCGCGTACCCAACGGAGAGGAAAACCGGAACCTGCCGCTCAGCCGCCGCAGCAAAGGCCTCGTCCGACCATGGCCACCAGTGCACTGGGTTGTCGGCGTGTTGGAGCAGGTATGGGCTGGTCGCCAAGGCGAGGCGGTTGCCGCCAGTCATCCTCCGACCCTATGCGCTGCAGATCTGGCGGTGGGCCTCAGCTTGGTGTAGTGGGCGGGCGCTCTGACGGGGAGTCCTCAGCGTTGTTCTCTGACTCGCCGTCCTCCGGCGTCCGAATCTTTCGGAACTGCTTCCGCATGCTCAGGTACAACAACACCATGGCGCCGGCCAAGAGCAGAATGACGAGCAAGAGCATCCAACCCGGCTTGACCCAATTCGGGTCGACCTCGAGAAGGATCATGCTGAAACCTTCGCTGATTGTGTCCTACACCGCTTGGTCAGGCGCAGCCCGGCTGCTAATTGTACGCGTCTTCTGCCACCAGCCCCCGAGGTGATCTTCTGGGATCCCAGGACGCCAGCACCACGGCTGAATTTACCGGCTACACCGGAGCTAGGCCGAAACCTTATTCGCCACAGGCTCGGCGATTCCGGCGAATAGATCGTCCTCGGGGATGCTCGTGTCAACCGAGCTGCGCACCAATACCCACTCCTCGGTTGGCCAGGCGGATTTGTGTACCGCGAGTGGCACAGCAAACCACGGCCCGTCTGGATCGATCTGGGTCGCATGCGCCAGCAGCGCGCGATCACGCACTTGGAAATACTCGGCACAGCGCACCCGTGTTGTGATCCGCGCGGCGTGCCATGGGTCCTCCGGCCAGTCACGGAGCCGTTCGGTGTATGGCGACTCGAGGCCACGCGCCACCATCGCCCTATCCAGTGCCACCGTCCGCTCGCGATGGAAGATGGAGGAGTAATAGAGCTTGAGCGGTTGCCAGGCCGGACCTAGGTCGGAGTATGCATCCGGGTCGGCGGCCGCTTCGAAGGCCGCAACGCCGACTCTGTGACACATGACGTGGTCGGGATGTCCGTAACCTCCGTCGTTCTCGTTGTAGGTCGTCATCACATGAGGACGGAACGACCGAATGATCTTGACCAACGGGGCTACCGCTACGCCAATGTCCATGCGGGCAAAGCAACGATCGGGGAGCGGATCATCGCCCTCCGGTAGGCCGGAGTCCACGAAGCCGAGCCATATCTGCTTGATTCCCAAGATCTCCCGCGCGCGATCCATTTCCTGACGTCTGATGTGGGCGATGTTGGCCAGGATGTCGGGTCGGTCCATCGCTGGATTGAGGATCGAGCCGCGCTCACCGCCGGTACAGGTGGCGACGACAACATCCACGCCCTGGGCCACGTATTTGGCCGTTGTCGCCGACCCACGGCTCGACTCGTCGTCTGGATGGGCGTGCACGTGAAGTAGCCGCAACCGCTCGCCCCGAGCGTCGACACGAAGCGCGGGACGAGACATGACCGTCATGCTGCCACCGCGCGCGTTGCCATTGCAGCTACCTCCCGTCCACCGAGATGGTTACAAAGAGGCTCCTCGAGATGCCGGGAGCGTCAGGATCCCGCGCCCTCCTTACTGAAGAGCGTTCTTTCCTCTGCGAGCGACGACGAAGCAGCAAAGCCAGACTAAGTTATCCGGGTGGCTGATGCTGCCGAGCGGCTCCGCCGCCGCTATCCCAAGCCTCGGATGAGCCGTCCCCTGTTGGTGGGTTTGATCAGCGTCGGCGTAGTGCTCGCTCTGACCTGGTTGGTATGGACAGCGCTGCTGCACTCCCGACCGGTGGTCGCCGCCGAGGTAGTGACGTTGCGAATTGATTCCGATACGTCGGTCTCGGCCACCATTTCTGTTGAGCGTCGCGATCCATCTATGCCAGTTACCTGTCGAGTGCTGGCGCAAGCTGCGGATTTCCAGCCGGTTGGGGAGCAGCTGGTGCGCGTGGCCGCCAGTTCGGACCATGTGGTCAGCGCGGGTGTCATCCTCACCACGCTGCGACGAGCCACGGCTGTAGTGGTCAAAGGGTGCACCGTGAACTGACCTGGTTTGGCCCGCCCTTGATAACCTTTGGGGATGTCTGAAAACTCCGCCACCCAGACGATCTGGCTGACCCAGGAGGCCTACGACAAGCTCACGAAGGAACTTGATCACCTCTCTGGCCCGGGACGTGCTGCTGTCTCGGCAAAGATCGCCGCGGCGCGCGAAGAAGGCGACCTGAGTGAGAACGGCGGCTATCACGCCGCGCGTGAAGAGCAGGCTCACCAGGAGGCCCGGATTCGTCAGCTCATTGACATGCTGAATCGAGCGCAAGTCGGTGAGTCGCCGGCGAACGCTGACGAGGTCGCTCCAGGTACCCAGGTGACGATCGCCTTTGACGGAGATGAGTCCGACACGGACACGTTCTTACTGGGATCACGGGAGCTGCTCGGACTCGACGACAGCGTTGACGCGACCAATGTCTATAGCCCACAGTCGCCGCTGGGCTCGGCCATCCTTGGCAAGAAGACCGGCGATGCGGTCTCATACGTTGCCCCTAACGGGCGTTCGATCAACGTCACCGTTGTGAAAGTTGAAGCGTTCCGAGGTTGACTGGTTGTCTGAAGGTCTAAGTGCACAAGTGCCCGGACATCCGGGCGCTTGTGTGATCTGGACCAAAGCCGTACCTACAGCCGACCGATCAATTCCTGGGCCTCGTCTGGGGTAAGCGCTCCGGACGCCACCTCCGAAAGAATCTCCTCCCGGGTCAGGGCAGCCTCGGGTTCAGGCGTCTCGCCGAGGCCAAGCTTCTCCAGCAACTCGGCGAAACGTAGCCGCGCTGTCGGATAGGAGACGCCCAGGTGCTTCTCGACCTCACGGAGATTGCCTCGAGACGCGAGGAAAACGCGGAGCATGTCGGTCTCCTTCTCATTGAGCGCGCCGAATTCACAGGTCCGAAACACGCCGCCGATTTCGGTGCCGCATGAGGCACAACCCAGCCGAATGACCGCGAGCTGATCACCACACACCGGACAGTCGTTCGGTGCCCGGTATTCAAGTCGCTCCTGCGGCCTGCCCGACCGCTGCGTCATCCGACGCCCGCTTCGCTGCTCAGGTCGGAGCCGACCCGAACCTGGGCATGGCCCATGACGACCTCGATCTCGAGCTTTGCACTGCCACTGCCCATGACGACCTCATCGCCGGCACCGCTGTGACCACCCGCCCAGCTGATCCTGCCGAGTTGCGCCTCACCAGTGACAGTGACGTTGGAGTCATCAGCCAAGGTGATCGACAACGTTCCGGACTCGGCGCGGATCCGGTTACGGCCGGTTGTGATGGTGCCTTTGATCGTGGCCTGCCCAGCCTGTACCAGGGCGTCGTTGATCTCGGCGACGTCTAGCAGCTTGGCAGCCCCGGCGGTGACCCGCACCTTGCCGAGATGCGGCACCCGCTCGGTGTTCAAGCTGCCTGCGGTGACCTCCACGTCGACGATGACATCTGGATTGACGCGGAGAAAGAGCTCCTTTCCCAGGCCCAGAGAGCGGAAGTCGTCGAGGCTGCGTGGCGCACTTCGCAGGATGCTGAACCCGTCCAGCGAGGCGCCCAGCTCGCCATCGCTGGAGACCTCAAGGACTGAGCCGTTGCGACGCAGCACATGCGGCCCGTCGGCGGACAACGTAGCCACTGAGGTTTCCCCGAGAATGCGAACTCGTCGTCCGACTGCCCGGACTGAGATCCGTTCGACCCCGCCAACGTTCACTGGCTTCGTGTCTACCGGCTCTTCGGCTGAGCCCCCGGGCTGCGGAGTTGTGGAATCGTAGCCTGCCTGCGGACGGTCAGTGGCGGATGCCCAGGCGTCGGAGTCAGCTTTTGATCCAGCCAGTTCCTCGTTGGTCGGTTCAGGCGGCGTCGTCTCTGATTTCGACTGGGACGCCTTCCGGGCGTCGATCCGGCGGGCCGCCTCGGCGGCGTCAATGCGTCCTGCGGCAAGCTCCTCGAGGATCGCTTTCATGTCTGGAGTGGTCATGCCGCGAATGTAAACCCGAGCTTTCTAAAAGAGAAGGCTCGTTTTCTATTTTCAGGGGTTACATGGGGTCTTTCCCTATGCACGAGGGGGGACGGACGTGAGAACAAAGGATGCCCCGCACGGGCCGGGCAACTGGCGAGACTAATTGTGTGCAGCATGCAAGTAGTTATATGTTTGATGCATGCAAGTTTCTGCGGAGTCGCCATCCTACTCACGTGCAGCGTCGGTGGAGTCGCTCATGCACGCCTTAATGGGGATCGGGCGGCTCATGCGGCAACGGGGTCAGGGCGAGACGCTGGACACCGGCTCATTTTGGCTCCTGAAGGCCCTCTCAGCAGCCGGACCGCTGCGCGTCACAGACCTGGCCGTCTGCGCAAACCTGGATGCATCGACCGTTTCCAGGCATGTCGCCCAACTGCACAATGCGGGGCTGATCGAGCGGACACCTGATCCAATCGATGGGCGCGCCCAACGCGTCAAGCTGAGCGAAGCGGGCGCTGACCGAATCGAGGCCGCGCTACGCGCCCGCCGCGTTCTGCTCGAAAAGTCCCTCGAGTCATGGGACCCCCGTGATCTCGATCAACTTGACCGGCTACTGACACGCTTCGCCGCCGATGTCGAGGCTCTGACCCAGACCATGGAGAGAGCGTGACAACAAACCAGCCGCGCCGCGTGCTGACTGAGGACGAGTCCCCGACCCAATCCGCCGAGGGCACGGCGACAGCCGCGGCTGAACCCGCCGTGACCGCAGCAAGCACGCCAGCAGTTAGCCCAAGCCCTAGCGGTGACTATCTGAGCCATCGCCAGATTCTCGTCGTCATGGGCGGGTTGATGGCCGGCATGTTTCTTGCCGCCCTCGACCAGAGCATTGTTGCGGTTGCCTTGCCCAGGATCACCTCCGAGTTAGGCGGGCTCGACAAGCTTTCCTGGGTGGTAACCGCGTACCTGCTGACCTCGACCGCCGCCACGCCGCTTTGGGGCAAGATCTCCGACCTGCGCGGCCGTCGACCAATTTTCCAAGCCGCAATCGTCGTGTTCTTGATCGGCTCACTGATCTGCGGCTTTTCCCCTGAGATCGCAGACTTCCTGAACGTCTCGGGTATCAATGTCATGATCGCGGGCCGAGCCGTTCAAGGGCTCGGGGCCGGCGGTCTGATGTCGCTTTCACTGGCCGTTATCGGCGACATCATCCCCCCTCGTGAGCGCGGCAAGTATCAGGGATTCTTCGCCTCCGTGTTCGGTGTCTCGTCGGTTGCGGGTCCGCTGCTGGGCGGCTGGTTCACCGACAACTGGGGCTGGGAGTGGATCTTCTTCATCAACATTCCGATCGGTATTGCTGCGCTGATCGTCACCTCACTGGCTCTCAAGCTGCATCACGTACGCCGCCAAGCCTCAGTCGATTACCTTGGGGCGGCGACCATCGTCGGCTCGGTGACCAGCCTCGTGCTCTACCTCAGCTGGGCCGGTCCAGACAAAGGCTGGACGTCCGCGACCGGCATCTGGCTGCTCGTCAGCACTGTTGTGCTGGCGGCGCTCTTCGTGCTCGCCGAGTCCAGGGCCAAGGAGCCGATCATCCCTCTGGAGCTCTTCAAACACTGGACCTTTACCTCCAACATCATCTTCGCGATGATCATGGGAATTGGCATGTTCGGCGGTCTGGTCTTCTTGCCGATCTACCTGCAGGCTGTCAAAGGCCTGAGTGCGACCCAGTCCGGGCTCGCCATCTTGCCGCTTGTCGTCGGCATCTTCACGACCTCCATTGGTGGCGGTCAGATCATGGCCCGTACCGGCCGGTACAAATGGATGCCGATTACCGGTGCGCTGGTAGTTGGGTCAGCGCTCTACGCATTCTCGACACTGCAGGTCAACACGCCCTACTACAGAGTGGCATTGATCATGTACGCGTTCGGCCTGGGCCTTGGCCTTACCATGCAGGTTGTCGTCACGGCCGTACAGAACAGCGTCGATCGGCGACACATGGGTGTGGCCACCGCTTCTGTGACGTTCTTCCGTTCCATGGGCGCTGCCATCGGTACCGCGCTCCTCGGCGCGATCTTGAACATACGGCTCGAGTACCACCTGAGCGAGATTGTGGGCGCCGCGGGACACGGAGGGGCCGGACAGATCAACACCAACGACGTGACCGCGATCCAGGCTCTTCCGGAACCGATCAAGAGTTGGGTGCTCGAGGCTTTCACCCGCTCTATGGACGACGTGTTCCTGGTAGCGGTGCCATTCATGGCAGTCGCGTTCGTGATCGCTCTCACCATGCGCGAGAAGCCGCTGCGCGGCCGGCCCGCGCTGGATACCAATTCTGCAACGCCCAGCGCGTCGGATGGTACCGACCTCGTCTCGATGGCACATTAATTCAATTAGGAGAACGTCACCCGCGGATGGCACATTGGATACCCAATGCAGCGGCCTCGTCAAACGCCATTCAGACCTAAGGACGTTGATGCCAGCCAGGAGAGTGCGCAGGCTCACGGGGGTCGCCGGAACGGTCGTGCTCGCAACCATCCTGGCAGCCTGCGGCGCAACATCGAACTCTCCCGGCGCGACCGGCCAACAGCAGCCAGCACCTGCCGGCCACACATCGACAACCCCGACCCCGCCCGATCCGGTCCGCCTCAAGGCCAACGTGAAGAACGGTGCGAGCAAGATCAAAGTTGACACCCTAGTCACAGTGTCTGCGAGCTTGGGAACCCTGACGAAAGTTAAACTGAGCTATACCAACAAAGATCGCCAGGGGCGTACGCAACATGGCACGGTCGCCGGCAAGATCAATAACGATCGCACACGATGGGCTGCGAGCGACCGGCTAGAACCGGCAGCGACGTACCAGCTCACCTCGGTCGGCACAAACACGGCCAACCAGCCCAGTACGGTCACGACAACATTCAGTACCCAAAACCTGACATTGGCTGAGCAAACCTATCCCACGCTCTATCCCATCAAAGGCAGCCATGTCGGTGTCGGTATGCCAGTGATCGTGACCTTCGACGTACCGGTGACGAATCGGCGTGAGTTCGAGAAAAACCTGCACGTCACCTCTTCGCCGGCTCAAGAGGGTAGCTGGCACTGGTACCACAGTAGGGAAGTGCGATTCCGGCCCAAGAACTACTGGAAGCCGGGCACCAAGGTGACCGTGGCAGCCAACATCAATGGCGTGAACGCCGGCGGCGGGGTCTACGGTCAGCTGTCGAAGGAGACCCACTTCACGGTCGGCAGATCGGTGATCACCAAGATCAATCTGTCCTCCGACGTCGCGAAGGTCTATCGCAATGGCAAGTTTGTCCGCCGCATCTATGTGAGCGGTGGGAAGCCCGGCTGGCAAACCCGCAGCGGCGTCAAGCTGATCATGGACAAGGTCTACACAACACGGATGACCAACCAGATGATCGGCGCCCGCGAGGATTACGACCTGCGGGTGAAGTATGCGATGCGGATCACCTCCTCAGGTGAGTTTCTCCATGCTGCGCCGTGGAATGCGGCGCACTTCGGCCGACGGAACGCCAGTCACGGCTGCGTCGGGATGAGCACCAGAGACGCCGCCTGGTTGTTCAGCCGCACCCTGATCGGTGACCCCGTGGTCACCACTGGGACGAGCCGCCGAATGGAACACGGCAACGGCTACAGCGACTGGAACATGTCCTACGCCCAGTACAAGAAGGGCTCGGCGCTCTAGGATCCGCGATTTCTGTCGGCACTCAGTGTCGGCGACCCAGCGGCAGTGCCGGTGGATGAACCCTACCCAGGGGTGGCTCGGCCGCGCCTGCGAGATACAGCACGAACGACTTGGTGAAGGCCAGCAGCGGTACAGCCATCAGCGCTCCGACGATCCCTCCGACGATGATGCCGATCGCTATCGAGATCAGCACTGCCAGCGGATGTAACTTCACTGCCCGCCCCAGAAGGAACGGCTGCAACACATGGCCCTCAATCTGCATCACCAGGATGACGCCACCAAGCATGATCAGAGCCTCGACCCAGCCAAGCGCGACAAGGGCGACGAGCACGGCAACGAAACCCGAGACCAGCGCCCCGACGATCGGGACGAAGGCGCCGATGAAGACAAGCGCCGCCAGTGCGGGAGCCACCGGGACACCCAGGATCAGCGCCACAATGAGCACACCGATGCTGTCAAACAGCGCGACCAGAATTGTTGCCCGCACGTACGACGACAGCGCCCGCCAGCCTCTGAGTGCGGCCTGATCAACCCGATCTCGCGAAGTCCGCGGGAAGAACCTCAGCAAAAAGGTGAAGATGCCACGGCCATCGTAGATGAAGTAGAAAAGGGCGAATAAGGTCAGCGCGAGGCCGGCAAGGAAATGCCCGACTTGGGTACCGAATTCGGCCGCATAAGTCGCAATCGTGCTACCGCTCTCCTTCAGAAAGTCGGTGATCCTGGTCACCCAGGTCGAGGAGTCCAGCCAGGCGGCATCCAGATGCAGCGGGCCATTGCGGAGCCATTCCGTCAGTGGGCCATTGTTCACCCAGTCACTTAGCTTGTTGAAGCCGTTCACCACGTTGTTCGACAGCTCCGCGCCCTGCCCAGCGATCTGACCGCCAATCAGGATCAGCGCGCCGACGATCAGGGCGACCGCGCCGATCACCGTAATTGCCGTCGCCGCTGCTCTCGGCAATCCCCATCTCCCCTTCTTGAGCGCGTCGGCGACTGGCACCATGAGCGCAGTCAGCAGGATCGCGACCGCAATTGGGATGAAGACCTCGGAGAGATAGCGCACCAACCAGGCAATCCCCCCCAGCAGAATCACTACGAGGATCACTCGCCAGGCCCAGGCGGCGGCGATCTCAAGACCGCGAGGCACCGCGGCGCTTCGCGCAGCTGTGTCCGCCGTGGCAATCGTGGTCTCGGCTGGCGGCTCAGGCTCTGTCATCGGTGCCGCTAGGTGATCACTGCCCGCCGGATCCGCAGGATGCACCGGCAGCGTGCGGCGGGTGCGACGTGCAGACGACACCCGTGGCCCGTTGCGAGCCGATGATCCCATTCGGCGCCTCCTGAGTTTGATCTCGAGCATCCAACCCTAGTCTCCCTGGCAGACTGTCCCGGTGGGCAGGCTGGGGGCCGCGCGGACGTGGGTGGAAGCGCGACACTTGCTTCCGCGTGAGGTCTACGTGCTGGGCCTCGTCGCGTTCTGCGTCGCGGTGGGATTCGGCGTCCTGGTACCGGTGCTACCGGTTTTCGCCCGGAGCTTCGGCGTCGGAAATGCCGAAGTCGGCGCAGTCATTTCAGCGTTCGCCCTGATGCGCCTGATTTCCAGCCCTTTCTGTGGGTGGCTGATCAAGATCCTCAGTGAACGGATCATCATGGCCACGGGAATCTTCATCGTCGCGATCTCCAGCGGCTTGGCCGGTCTCTCCCGCAGCTACGTGCAACTGCTGGTGCTACGCGGTGTCGGCGGAATCGGCTCCGCGATGTTCACCGTTTCTGCCTTCACCTTGCTGCTCACCTCGGTGGAGGCCGGAGTACGAGGTCGCGCCGCCGGCTTCTTCCAGGCCGGGTTCCTCATCGGTGGGATTACCGGCCCCGCCGTTGGCGGCGCGCTGGCGGCTATCTCGCTCACGGCGCCCTTTTTCTTCTACGCAGGCACCCTCGTAGTTGCTGGAACGGCGGGACTGGTGTTGCTGCGGCGGCGGAGTGCGAAGCCCGAGGAGGACGCCGCGTCGCCCGTGCCGTTTCGCGTTGTCGTACGTGACGCCCGTTACCAGGCGGCATGCTTCAGCAACCTCGCCCAGGGTTGGACCTCGTTCGGGGTCCGCTCCTCTCTGATTCCCGTGCTGATCGTGGAGCTACTGCATCGGCCGGCCACGTGGACCGGCTTCGCATTTGCTATCGCCGCCGTTGCGCAAACTGTCGCAGTCGGCCCGGCCGGCCGCTTCACCGACACGGTCGGGCGACGCCCTGCCATGATCCTCGGGGGCACCCTTGCAGCGGTCTCGATCATGGCCGTCCCGTTCGCACCGAACATCTGGTTACTGATCGTCGTGCTTTGCCTTTACGGCGTTGCCTCAGCCTTCTTGGGCACTGCGCCCGCCGCAGCCGTCGGTGATGCAGCAGGAAGACATGGTGGAACGGCTGTGGCGCTCTTCTCGATGTGTTCTGATATCGGGGCAATCATTGGCCCGCTGGTCGCCGGTCAATTGGCCGACACCTTGTCGTACCCGGCAGCATTCGGGGTTGGAGCCGCCTTGATGCTCGTGGCAGTCGCACTCTCGTGGCGGATGCCTCGGAGTCAAGCAGCGCCATCAAAGGGGGGGCCGGCAAAGGGGGATATGCATGAGTCCGCGTCCGTTGAGTGAGCTTGTAAGCCCCGACTGGGCCGATGCGCTGCAGCCCGTTGCAGCAACAATCACGGCAATGGGGGCGTTCCTACGCGCCGAGCTGGCGGCTGGCCGCGGCTACCTGCCGGCAGGTGAGCACGTGCTACGTGGCTTCAGCCGCCCGCTGAGTCAGGTCAAAGTGCTGATCGTGGGACAAGATCCCTATCCCACCCCGGGGCATCCCGTCGGTCTGTCCTTCTCGGTGGCCTCGCACGTGCGCCCAATACCACGGTCACTTCAGAACATCTACGCCGAGCTCCACACCGATCTCGGCATCCGTCCGGCGACCAGCGGCGATCTCACCCCGTGGTTCCAGCAAGGTGTCTTGTTGCTCAATCGAGTGCTGACTGTGCAGCCTGGTCGTTCCGGATCCCACCGCGGCAAAGGCTGGGAGCTGGTGACACAACGCGCCATCGAGGCGTTGGTCGCTCGGGGTGGCCCGCTGGTGGCGATCTTGTGGGGGCGCGACGCGCAATCACTCATACCGATGCTCGGCGCAGTTCCCTATCTGGCGAGCGCCCACCCCTCTCCCTTGTCGGCAGCGGCCGGCTTCTTCGGGTCGACGCCCTTCAGCCGTGCGAACGACCTACTGGTAGGGGCGGGTGGAGAGCCGGTGGACTGGGAGCTTGAGAAACCCCATGAGCTCGCATCATCAGTGTTGCGAACGGCCGGGGATACGCGTTCCTACTGATGCATTGGTGATGCAGACTCAGGCAAGCGCCCGGTCAAGGTCGACGATCAGATCCTCAGCATCCTCGATGCCGACGCTGAGCCGGATCAGGTCGCTGGGCACCTCCAACTGAGTGCCGGCCACTGACAGGTGCGTCATCTTTCCGGGATGCTCGATCAAGGACTCCACGCCGCCGAGCGACTCCCCCAAGATGATCACTGAGGTGCCTTCGCAGACCTGCAGCGCCGCCTGTTCGCCACCAACCACACGGAAGCTGACCATGCCGCCGTACCGGCGCATCTGTCGCTTAGCCAAATCATGCCCTCTGTGGCCATCCAGCCCGGGGAAGTACACCTGGGCGATTCGTGGGTGATCGTCAAGGAAGGCCGCAACCAGTTCGGCGTTGTCGCAGTGCTTTTCCATCCGCACCGCCAAGGTCCGTAGCCCCCGGAGTATGAGCCAGCAGTCGAACGGGCTGGCCACCCCGCCGATGGCGTTCTGGTGGAACCTCAGTTGCTCGGCCAGGTCATCGTCGTTGAGTACCAGCGCACCTCCGATGATGTCGGAGTGGCCGCCGCAGTACTTGGTGGTCGAGTGCACGACGATGTCTGCACCCAGCTCCAGCGGCTGCTGGAGGTAAGGCGTGGCGAATGTGTTGTCGACCACCACCAGGGCCCCGGCCGAGTGCGCCAAATCCACAATCGCAGCAATGTCAGCAATATTCAGCAACGGATTTGTGGGGGTCTCGATCCAAACAGCCTTTGTCTCACCCGGTGTGATGGCCGCGGCGACGGAGTCGAGGTTGGTCAGATGCGCCGGATCGGCTGCCACACCCCAGCGCTGATGCACCCGCGCAAAGAGCCGATAGGTACCGCCGTACGCGTCGTCCGGCACTACGAAATGGCTCCCCGGTGAGGCGATGGTCCGTAGCAATGTGTCCTCGGCAGCTAGGCCGCTGGCGAATACCAACCCGTGCCGACCCCCCTCGAGCGCTGCCAAACATTCTTCGAGGGCGGTACGCGTAGGGTTCGAAGAGCGCGAGTACTCGTAACCGCCACGCGCCTCCCCTACCTTGTCCTGGATGAATGTCGACGTGGCATAGATCGGCGGTACCACTGAGCCGACTGCGGAGTCCGGATCCTGACCCGCGTGAATCGCCCGAGTCGAGAAGCCATGCGTAGCTGTCACAAGAGGCCAGCGTACGCGCCGACGCTCCGATCCTCAGGATGTGCTCGCGCGACGGAACATGCCGATAGGCGGTGAGCGTTGCGTAAGTGCATGGCCCTGCAGAACGGCCATGCAGGAAGGCAGACTGAATCACATGTTGTTCTCGCGCATGAAGTCGACGCTCATCGAGCCTGATAAGGCGCTCCCAGGCCGCCGCTCCACGATCCTTGTCAATCCCACGTTCCATGACATCTTCGGCATACCGGTGCAGAAGGTGCCGGAGAACTCTGAGGTGGCCTACTTCGCCCTCGGTTGCTTCTGGGGTGCTGAGAAGCTCTTCTGGAAGACACCGGGAGTGACCAACACGGCCGTTGGTTATGCGGGTGGGTTCACGCCCAACCCAACCTACGAAGAGGTCTGCAGCGCCCGTACCGGCCACACCGAGATCGTGAAGGTGTGTTATGACCCTGCCAAGACCAGCTACGAAAAGCTGCTCAAGGCCTTCTTTGAGAACCATGATCCTACACAGGGCATGCGGCAGGGCAATGACGTCGGCACCCAGTACCGGTCGGCGATCTACACCACCTCACCCGAGCAGCTAGCGACTGCTCAGCGAGTACGTGATGAGTTCCAGACCGCATTCAACCGAGCTGGCTACGGACGGATCACGACCGAGATCGCGCCCGCGGGCGAGTTCTACTATGCAGAGGACTACCACCAGCAGTACCTGGACAAGAACCCCTTCGGCTACTGCCCGGTGCATGCCACCGGCGTGACCTGCAACTGACGAGCTGTCGCTTAACCAGGGTGATGGGGCGCTCAGGTGAGAGCATTCCGGGCGAATGTGTCGCACTTCTTCGGATCGCCGGTGTCGAAGCCTCGGGCAAGCCATTTACGTCGCATCGCAGCGGACCCGTGGGTCCAGGTTTCCGGCGAGACCTGGCCCTGCATCTTCTCCTGGATTCGGTCGTCGCCGACCGCCTGCGCGGCGTCCACAGCTCGCCTCAGATCGTCCTGGGTGACTTCGCTGATCGGGCTCTCCGGATCCTCTGTCGCGCGCCTGAACCAGACGCCGGCGTAACAGTCGGCCTGCAACTCGAGCCGAACCGCTGGCGAAGTGGGCCCCCTCACCTGCCCGCTGCTCTGCACACGGCGCATGGTCCCGGTCAGGTCCTGGATGTGATGGCCAAACTCGTGGGCGAGTACGTACGCCTCCGCGGCGTCGCCGCCTTGCGCACCGAGCTGACCGGTCAGCTGATCGAAGAATCCAAGATCGAGGTACACGGTCGAGTCGGCTGGGCAGTAGAACGGGCCGACCGCCGAGGTCGCATGTCCACAGGCCGTGTTGACGCCGCCTGTGAAAGTCACAACCTGGATCTGCTGATAACCCTGGAGATTGTCGTTCCAGTATTCCTGAATCGAGTTCGTGTAGGCGACAAACCGGCAGTCCCGGTCAGTGTTGATATCGGCGCCCCGGGTGCACTGGGCGAACTGGCTGGGGTTGTCGGACGGCTCCGGTCCGGCCTGCTGAGCGCCGCCGAGAATGTCGCCTGGATTGATGCCGAACAGCAGCGCGATGATCAATACGATCAGTCCGACGCCGCCGCCAATCGCGATCTTCCCGCCACTTCCTCCTCGGCCGCCGCCCATCTGCGACGGGTCGAGTTGGGCACCCTCGTTGTATTTCACGTCACTCCGACCGCGAGCAACCAGGAAGTCCGCTTTGATTGGCAGGTTAGTCGTGGGCTGCGCCGGGACACCCGCCAGCGGCCACGTTGCCAATCGGAAGCAGTTTCGCAAATGCACATTCTCACAAAGTCGTCATACCCATTTCTTCGATCTGCGACCGCACCACCACCATCATCGGAGACAGCGTGGCTGTAGGGCGTCTGGCACAGTGGGCGACATGAGCGTGACAGTCGTCGACGACTCGATGGAGAGCCGTTACGAGGCGCGGATCGACGGAGAACTGGTGGGCCTCTCCCAGTACGAGCTGACAGCCGACACCATCGTCTTTCTGCACACCGTGGTGCGTCAGGAATATGAAGGTCAGGGCGTGGGCAGTGCGATCGCACGGTTCGCCCTCGACGATGCTCGAGCCCGCGGATTGCAGGTACGTCCGCTCTGCCCGTATATCAGGGGTTGGCTGGGTCGGCATCCTGAATACGCGGACCTGCTCAGCGCTAGTGGCTAGCTTGGATTGCTTCCTCGGGCGGGACAACATGATGAGCGCGCAGCTCACTCAAATCAAGGACAGCCCTGGAACGGCTGCCGCCAGGGATCGCTGCTGGAGATGTGCCGTCTCATCGTCGGACGCAACGGGTCCAAAGGATCGGTTGCCATGCTGCTGACGCGACCTGGCCGGAACCCCGTGGATGATGCAGATCGCAGCTGTGCCCGCTGCCTCACCTCGGCAGCGGACCATCTCAGTGTCTCGATGTGGCCGGTGCATTTCGCGAGCGACGTCGAGCTGCGGGTCTTCGCGCCTGATGATCTTGTCTCTAGGGATTGACGGGCCGGGTATGCCATAACCAAGCCAGCCCCAAGATCGGCAGAACCAGGGGCACGAAGCCGTAGCCGATCCCGTACGCGGACCACACTGTGGCCCGCGGAAACGCCTCTGGGTCAAGGACGCTCAGCGTGCCAATCGACACCACGCCGATCAGCTCGATGATGATCGCTGTCAAAGCCAGTCGGCGAGATGCGCGCGTGCCCCGTGCCAGGGTGATCGTCGCGACGATGTAGATCAGTCCCGCAAAGGCAGACAGCAGGTACGCCAGCGGCGCCTGCTCAAATTTTGTCAGTAGTTGGACGCTGGCACGGGCGGTAGCGGCGAGTGCGAAGATGCCGTAAACGGCTATCAAAACCCGCCCCGCGCCGCTGTTGGTCTTGCGGCCGGTGGAGCTCATCGGCTCAACGGGGACACCCGTCATGTGGCCGGCATCCAAAGCACGAGCAAACGAAGGGTCATCGCAAGAACCCCGAGTGCAGCGACAGCTAGCACGATCCCGGAGAAGCGGTTGCGCTCGACGTTGGCCCACAACCATGCAATCGGGATCAAGATCACGATGCCGATCAGGTAACCAATCGTGGTCGCGAGCTCAACCGGACGGAAGCCGGAAGCCAACTTGGCAACGGCGATGATCGACTGGACTACGGTGACAACCTCAAGCCCGGCGGCGAACAGCAGCTGCGCCTTGCCAGGCGGCTTGTTAGCCACTGCCGTCACCAGGCCCCAGATCGTGGCCACACCTGCGAGCGCAACCACAACGTAAGCCAACTCGTCGATCATCGAGACGCTCGTTGGATCTGCACGCCGCCCTACGCTACCTGAGCGAACTGGGGGGCCTGTCAGACTTGGAGTCCGCGGAGATGTTGTCCGAAGGCCTGCGTCGAGGAGGAGCAGTGGCCGCCCAACGAGAGCCTAAAGTTGGCCGACGTCCGGGCAATCAGGACACCCGCGGTCAGATCATTACGGCAGCTCGACACGCATTTGCTACTAAGGGCTTTGGAGGCGCGTCGATGCGCGCCATCGCCGCTGAAGCCGGAGTGGATGCTGCGCTTATCCACCACTACTTCGACAGCAAGCAGCAGCTCTTCCTCGCCACGGTTGCACTGCCTCTCGGGCTGCCGGGAATGCTCGAGGAGGTCGCCGCCGGCGGCCGGGGCGGTCTTGGTGAGCGACTGGTCAGGAGCGTGCTAGGGGTCTGGGAATCCGAGCTTCAGCCGTCCCTGGTGGCAGCGATCCGCACGGCACTAACAGATCCGGCTCTGACTCGGTCGGCCGGCGAGTTCCTCACCCTCGAAGTCATCGGTCATGTGCTACCGCAGGACGACCTCTCATCGGAGGAGGCGAACAGGCGGGCCGGTTTGGTTGCCTCACAAATTCTTGGGCTGGTGATCGGCCGGTACGTCCTCCGGCTGCCGGTCCTCGCGAATCGCGAGACCGAGGACCTGGTAGCCGAAGTGGGTCCGACAGTCCAGCGCTACGTCGACGGCCGCGCCTGAAATAACAACATTTTGCGCGATGATGACCACGTGCTGGTCATCGGCCTCACCGAACATGGTGGGCACGCGTTCGAGGTGGTTCTCGATCACGGCGGCGATCCGGACCTGCTCGCATTCGATAGGGGCTACGTCATCGTCCGTCCTGTTGATGCCATCCCCGATAGCTCAGGCGATCTAATCCTCCGACTGCTGGTGCGCCCTGTAGTCGATGAGCCGCGTCCGCAGGTCCGCAGCCAGGAACGAGACGCTGGCCTGGTGCTCGGGGAGGACGCCCGACCGGCCGTGAGGCAGCGATTTGCGGCCTACGCAGTGGTCATCTCGAGCCTGGGCCTGCTTGCCACGCAGTACTCCAGCCGCACTGCCGTCACCGGTCGCTGGGGGATGCCTGGCGGCGGCCTTGATGATCACGAGCCACCGGCCTCTGCAGTGCTCCGAGAGGTTGCCGAAGAGACGTCGCAAGAGATCATCCTGGGCGAGCTTGTCAAGGTGCAGACCTCGCACTGGGTGGGGCGTAGCCCGTACGGGACCATTGAAGATTTCCATGCCGTACGCCTGATCTATGGCGCAAGCTGCCCACATCCGACCGAACCAATCGTGCTCGACCAGGGCGGCACCACCGAAGCTGCCCGCTGGGTGCCGCTCAAATCCTGGCGTTCGGTGTCGTGGACTCAGAACTGGCGATTGCTGCTCTCGGAGCTGCTCACGGACTCTTCGACCAACTAGCCGTTTTATGGCTAGTGGATATTGATGTCGCTAAGCAGATCTTGCCGGGTCAGCACGCCGACGGGCCTACCGTCGTCGAGCACTAGCAACGCGTCACAGCTCCTCAGTAGCTCGACGGCATCGGCGACCGGCTCGGTCACTCCGAGCACTGGAAGTTGCTCCTCCATCACGCGGGCCACCGCATCCGCTGGACGTACGCGGTGACTGAACAGCGAATCCAAAAGTCCGCGTTCGCTGACTGACCCGACGACCTCGGCGGCCATCACGGGAGGTTCGGCACGCACCACCGGCATCTGACTAACGCTGTACTCCCGCATGATCGCGACCGCTTCGGCGACTGTCTCATTGGGATGTGTGTGCACCAGAGACGGCAAGTTGCCGGACTTCTCGCGTAGCACGTCGCCCACAACTCGTACGAATTGGTCGGGTCGCGGCGCGAAGCCGTATCGAGTAAGCCAGGCATCGCTAAACACCTTGGTGAGGTAGCCGCGGCCGGAATCGGGCAGCAGCACTACAATCACCGCTTCGGGATTGCCGATTTCATGCGCCAGCCGGATGGCGGCCGACGCGGCCATACCCGAGGATCCGCCGACCAGCAGCGCCTCCTCCCGCGCCAGCCGGCGCGTCATTCCGAAGGAGTCCGCGTCTGACACTTCGATCACGCGGTCACACACGGTCGGATCGTAATTGGCCGGCCAGAAGTCCTCGCCGACCCCCTCGACCAGGTATGGCCGCCCAGTCCCGCCGGAGTAGACCGATCCGGACGGGTCCGCGCCGATGATCTTGACCCGGCCGTCGGAGATCTCCTTCAGGTAGCGACCTGCTCCGCTGATCGTGCCGCCGGTTCCGATTCCGGTAACGAAGTGGGTGATCTTGCCCTCGGTCTGCTCCCAGATCTCAGGACCTGTGGTCTCGTAGTGGCTTGCCGGGTTGTTCGGGTTGCTGTACTGGTCCGGTTTCCATGCTCCCTCGATCTCGCGGACCAGTCGATCTGAGACCGAATAGTAGGAGTCCGGATGTTCTGGTTCGACAGCTGTCGGGCAGACGACCACCCGAGCGCCGTACGCGGCCAGTACGTTGCGCTTGTCCTCGCTGACCTTGTCAGGGCACACAAACACGCATTCGTAACCCTTGGCCTGCGCAACCATCGCTAGGCCCACTCCGGTATTGCCACTGGTCGGCTCGACAATCGTGCCACCCGATTTGATCTTGCCCTCCCGCTCTGCGGCCTCGATCATCTTGAGCGCGATCCGATCTTTGACCGAGCCGCCAGGATTCAGGTACTCCACCTTCGCTAGAACCAATGGCTTGGCGCCGTCCGTCGTCCGCGAAAGCCTGAGCAGCGGTGTGTGGCCGACAAGATCGATGAGCGAGTTCACGTACTCCACGCGCACGACTCTACGGCGCAATCGCTCCTCGACCAGCCCTGCCACTGGTGGCCGCGGCCAGAACCAGTGAGGGCCGCAGCTTCCATCGGAAGCGCGGCCCTCAGGCTTGCGCGATTAGGCTGGCGGATTGCGCACGATCCGCTGGCCGGGTCTACCTGCGAAGGTAGGACAGCAGGCGCAGAATCTCGATATACAGCCAGACCATGGTCACGGTCAGGCCGAAGGCACCACGCCAGGACTCACTCGCCGGCGCACCCATTGCGACACCCTGCTCGATGTAGTCGAAGTCAAGCACCAGATTCAGTACCGCAAGTCCGGCACCGATGAGCGAGAACACGACAGCCAGCAGGCTGATCGCACCGGTACCGGAGTCACGCAGGCCAAGGTTCACGCCAAACAGTGCTAGCAAGAAGTTGATCAGCAGGGCTACGGCGAAAGCGATCGTCGCAATGATCACGACTTTCCGGAACTTGGGCGTCACGCGAATGTTGAAGAACTTGTACGCCGCCAAGGTCACACCGGCCGCCGCGAAGGTGCCGATGACCGCCTGAACAACAATGCCGCTGTAGTAGCTCTCGAAGATCTTGCTGATCATGCCGATGAAGATGCCCTCAATGCCCGCGTAGAGGAGCACCAAACCCGGCGAGACCTTCCGCCGGAACGCGACGATCATGACGACGATGAAGCCGATCAGCCCGGAAGCGATCAGCGCCGGAAAATAGAGAGTGTCCGGCACGAACATCCACGCCAGTGCCGCCGCAATCACAAGCACGCCCATGGTGGCGGCGGTCTTGGTGACGACATCGTCCAACGTCATCCGACCTTCAAGCGCCTCAACAGGCGGCTGCTGTGGGTAGCCGGGATACTGCGGGTAGGCGGCCTGGGGCTGGCCGTACGGGTTCTGGTTGTTCTGGGGTGCTGCGGGTGTGAACGCGTCCTGTCTAGAGAGGATCGGGTTCGAACTGCGCAACATAGATATGTCCTCCTGGTCAGGCGCCTCAGTTGGCGCACAATCAGTGTACTGAAGCGCCGGGCACCGGCCGTTTCTTCCGGCTTTGAAACAGCTGTGAGCTTGGTACGGAGTCTCAGATCCGCACCATCCTCTCACCGCGTTTCCCGTCTCACGATGGCCAACCGGGGTGTCAGACGCCGAAACGAGCCACGTTTGCCGTCTTGTGACGGCGAATGAGCGCCGCCGTGGATCGCGCGCCGCCGTGCTGAGGAGAAGTGAGCAGACACGCTTCTCCGTCTGCGAGCGACGACGAAGTCGGCGGACTCCCGAGCGCGATCCGCGCGAGCACCAGCGAGCAATTAAACACAGTGCCCCCGATGGGATTCGAACCCATGCTGGAGCGGGTTTAAGCCGCCTGCCTCTGCCATTTGGGCTACGGGGGCCAGATGTTCGTGGCGGGTGTGATCCTAGCTGTGCCCGAGTTAGCGGGACGCCTCCGCGCCGGGCGTCGGCGAGGCGCCGCTCAGCCTGAGCCGGGTTTCCGCAGGGAGCTCGGCCAAGTCACCAGTCACGATGCGGTCCTCGATCACAACCTTTGCATCCGGTTGGAAGTGGACCGGCTGCACCCCGGTAATCAAACCCGTGGCGTTGTGGCGGAAGTAGAAGTAGACGTCGGCGCTGATCAGCGGCGGGGAGAACGGCGTGCTGAAGGAGCTGAACATAGGTTCTCGGACGCCGCCTGCGGTGCCCTGCTGCATGCCGACCGTCCATGACCCGTCGTCATGCATGATCACCGTCGGTCCGGACTGAGCATGGTAGTGACCCCAGAGCACCAGCCGTGCCGGCGGATTCGGCGTGGTCATGATCACCTGCGCGGCGAGAGGCTGGTGGACCAGCACTATGTCGGTGTGCTTGTCGCGGGCGGCATCGACCAGCCTTTGCGCCAGCTCTTCCTCGCTCTCCGGCCGCTCCTTGACGCGGTCGACGCTGAAGGGGATGTTGTGCTCTGGGTCATCGTCGCCGAGCACGCTCAGGCCGGCAGCCTCGACAACCTGGCCATCAAGCACAGTCATGCCGAAACTTCTCATCTGGGCCTCTGTCACCTCGGAGTCGTGGTTTCCGGTCGCCACCAGTAACGGCACCCCGTCGGGAATCGCGGCCTCTCGGCGAATGCAGCCACGCTCTGCCCCAGTCCCGTTAACCGTGTCGTCCCCCGAGCTCAGCACTATGGACGGCTGGGTCGCATGGGCCAACCGACCGAGCAGATCCGTCATTGCCTGGTTGCAATGCAGGTCACTGAAGCCCAGAATCATCGTTTCATCCGCGCCCGGTTCCGGTAGATCATCCAGCTGGGTCGACAGACTCCCGGCAGCCGAGTCGAGGTAGTTCTGTACTGCACGTTGCTGGCGCGCGCTGAGCAACCTGATGCCCTTGATGCCGCGGTCGAGTACATCGGCCAGCAGCGGGCTGTCTACCGTGAGGGAGGAGAAACGACCATCGCCAGTGATGGACACGGGGTAGCGGGGATCAGTCTGTTTCGGCGGTACCAGAATGGATCCGAGGACGACCGCGACAACTGTCACATAGGCCGCCGCGGCCCGGCGGCTGCTTACCTTCGTCGTGATCCACGGAGGCGCAAGCTGGCGACGCAATCGCCAAATGGCGATGCCCAGTAGCAGGACAGCCTCCGCTTTGAGTCCTTCCCGGACAGCGTCTTGCGTCAAGCGCTCAACGATGCCGGCTAGAGCCTCCCTTGGCTCGGCGTACAAGCTGGTGTAGGCGATCAGGGTCTGCTCCGAGAACAGCGAATTCGGATTGTCTGCAGCGGTGCCGACACCGCCTACCGTGATGGCGAGGCCAATCGGGCGTACCGGACTCTCCAGGTAGGCATTGCCGACTGGTCCCAGGTTGAGTTCGATCTCACCGCGGAAGTTGCTGGCGAAGCTCACCCGATGCGGCCCAAGGTAGTCCTCCACCCGGGCGTGACTGATGCCCCAGACCAGCGCGAGCGGGGCGGCCGCAACGGCAGCAAGCAGGGTGAGCGACAGGGCCTTCACAACACTAATTAGCAGCGCTCGACGGGAGCGCACCCGCGCGGCGTGCCGCGCCAGCACGCTCGTCAGGGTTCGACGCTGCCCGCTCGCGGCCGGACCGTTCATCGATGCCCGAC
>JBKOZG010000082.1:0-10216 GCA_046725775.1 Actinomycetota bacterium
CCCTAGGGGAGTATCACAGGTCGACGCAAACACTTTTTCGTGAGCATTTTTTCGTCAGCATGGACAGATCACGAAGATGCTCTCGTACGGGCCGTTTCCGCTTCGATGATCGCCAACAGATGGTCACCGTACCTGTCTGCCTTTGTGGGACCAAGGCCTTGCACTTTGATCAGCTCCCCAATGCTGCGAGGCCGTGCCTCGGCGATGGCAATCAGCGTTGCGTCGGTGAACACGCAGTACGCGGGGAGCTGCTGGTCGGCCGCCTCCTGGCGCCGCCACTCTCGCAGCATCGCCATCGTTTGATCATCGAAGGTTGCCGGGCAGTCCAAATGCCGGCCGATCTTGCGTTCCGCAGCCTCAGTAAGGGATCGCCCACAGGACCGGCAATGCAGCGACAGTGCTGATTGCCGGCTGGATCGCCGATGTCGCGGCTGGTTGGTCGGTGCCCGCAGCGAGTCGGGCAGCACCGGCTCGAGGAATTGAGAAGGCGTGCGCGCCTGCCCATTCCCGTTTCGGGTTCTAGACCAGGAGATCCGCAGCAGTCGCCTGGCTCGTGTCACGCCGACGTAGAGCAGGCGCCGTTCCTCACTGATCTGCTCAGGTGAGCTGGCGAGGATGAAGGGCAATGACCCCTCATGAACGCCGAGCAACGCCACCGCGTCCCATTCCAGGCCCTTTGCCGAATGCAGCGTGGAGAGGGTGACACCTTGCGCTGCTGGTACATGTTGGGCCTCGGCGCGACGGTCCAGTTCAGCCGAGATGGCCTGCAAAGTGAGCGGTTGCTGATCATCCCGGGCCTGCGGCGCGAGCTCAAGGGTGACGTTCGCCTCAGCCTCTAGATCCTCAGCAACGCTCAGCAATGCGGCGAGGGACTCCCAGCGTTCCCGCAGTGCCCCGCCGCCTTCCGGCGGCTGCTGGGTCCAGCCCAAGGTGAGGAGTATCGATTTCATCTCCTCAACCGCGCTGCCCGGCTCAGCCTCTGTTGTCGTCCGCGCCTTGGTTCGTAGGGTCAGCAAGGTCTGGCGCACCTCGGGTCGCTCATAGAAGCGCTCACCTCCGCGTACCAGGTAAGGAATCTTGCGGTCGGCCAGCGCCTGCTCGATGGCAGGTGACTGTGCGTTGATGCGGAACAGCACAGCCATATATCGAAAGTCGACACCAGCCTTGGCTTGTTGCAAGAGCCAGTCGGCGACCTGGGCCGCCTCGGCCGCCTCGTCCGGCGATCCGACGAATTCCACCTCTGGTCCAGCTGGCTGCTGCGCCAGGAGAGTCACGGGCTGGAAGCCGCCCCGCACTGGCTCCTTGGGACCTGACGTCATGATCGCGTTCGCGCACCGAACAACCTGCGGGGTGGAGCGGTAGTCGCGTACCAATCGGATCACCGTGGCCCCTGGAAAACGTTGACCGAACCCGGTCAGGAAGCTGGCCTGGGCTCCAGCAAAGGAGTGGATGGTCTGCGCTGGATCACCAACCACGCACAATTCAGCCCGTTCACCACGCCAGAGGTTAAGCAGCGCCTCCTGCAGCGGGCTGACATCTTGATATTCATCGACCACCAGATGTCGATATGCCCGGCGGATCGTTTCCGCGATCTCCGGGTGATCTGACATCAGCGCCGCAGCACAAAGCAGGATGTCTTCGAAATCGATGCGGCCGCGGTCGCGTTTTGCCTTTTCGTACGCCGAGAAGACGCGGGCGACAGTCTCTGAGTCGTAGGAGGCGAGGTTGCGATTGTGCTGTGCGGCCAGTCGCGGGTAGTCCTCGGCACTGACGTTGCTTACCTTGGCCCAAGAAATCTCAGACACCAGGTCCCGCAGCCCGGGCGTGTCGACCCTAACTCGAAGCCGGCTGGCGGCCTCGGCAACGAGCGGCATCCGATTATCCAGCACGTGTGGCAACTCACCGCCATAGATCTGAGGCCAGAAGTACTGGGCTTGCCGGAGCGCCGCGGAGTGGAAGGTTCGGGCCTGGACGCCGTGCGCACCCAACCGTTGCAACCGGCCGCGGAGCTCGCCGGCCGCACGGGTAGTGAAGGTCACCGCAAGCACGGATGTGGGGTTATAGGCCCCGCAGGCAACACCAAAGGCGATGCGGTATGTGATCGCCCGGGTCTTGCCAGTGCCGGCTCCCGCAATGACTGCCACTGGTCCGCTGAGCGCAGTCGCGACCTGACGCTGCTCTGGGTCCAGCTCCTCCAGCAGCGCGTCGGGCGTACGCGACGGTGGCGGCGGGGCTCCAGGCACAGAGACACCATAAGTGCCTTCACCGACGATCCTGATTACTCTGCTAGGAGCAGTTGAGGATTCGCGCTGGAACCTGCCGGCGCATCAGACTCAGGTATGCGTCTTGGCGCATACCTGAGTCTGATGACTCAGGTATGCGTCTTGGCGCTTGTGCGCGCAGACGACCCTTCTGGGGCAAGTCGAAGGACCGCCGTGACGCTTCTGCGCGCAGACGACCCATCCAGCACGATTTGAGCAGCCATTCTGATGCTTGTGCGCGGAAGCGACCCGTCCAGTAATGGATCGAGCGAACGCCGTACGCGTCAGGTGTGCGAGGGCCGCCTCCTGGTAAGCGGATACGCGAACTCGATCTCGGTGATGCCTGGGTCGCGGTCCAAGGTGCGTCTCCGACCGGTCTCCACGAATCCGTACGAGCGGTAGGAACGGGTGGCGCGGATATTGGACTCGGCCGCCTCCAGCACTAAGCGCTTTCCGTCACGGCGGATCGCAAGGTCAGCGATCGCGTCGAGCAATCGGTGGGCACACCCTGTGCCGCGCGCCCCGGGAACGACGTACATCCCAACGACGAATATGTCGCCGTCCCCGCTGTCGAGACCGGTCGCAATGCCAACCAGAGCTTGATCATCATCAAAGGCCAGATAGCTGGACGCGGTGGCGAGTCGGTGTTTCCACAGACCGGGTTCGAAGCGTGCTTCGGTCTGGTACTCCGACGCGTAGGCGTCCGGCTCCTCACGCAACATGCGCAGCCGGATGTCGCGGACGGCCTCCCAGTCCTTCGGCTCTGCGAGCCTGATCACGACGCCCACACCCGTATCCTTCGCCGAGTTGTCAGAATCTCAGCGCCATATTTGGTGCTGAGATTCTGACAACTCGGAATTAGAGACCAAATCGGAAAGCTGCCACCGCTGTCAGCGAGCGGCTTTAGTCTTATCCGCGACCATGACGCTCTACCTCCATCGCGCTGAGCGGGCCGACCGGCTGGTCACTGCTCTCGGGGATCTGCTTCGTACTCCGCTGCCTGACCCGTTCGCCACGGAGATCATCAGCGTGCCTACCCCAGGCGTGGAACGCTGGCTGTCCCAGGGCTTGGCGCAGCGGCTCGGGACTACGCCTGGTCGCAGCGACGGCGTCTGCGCCGGCGTGGACTTCCCTTCACCTCGGCGACTTGCGGCGCGTGCCCTCGCCGGCAGCGCGGACGAGGAGGATGCTGATCCGTGGCAACCACACCGCGCAGTGTGGCCGCTCCTTCGAGTGATCGACGCCTGCCGCGGAGAAGCGTGGGCAGCATTGCTCTGGCACTACCTTGGCGGGAACGGACGATCGACTGAGCAGGATCCGCTCCGTACCGGACGGCGCTGGTCGACCGCGCGGCATCTGGCCGGCCTATTCGCCAAGTACGCCACCACCCGACCGACCATGATCGGCAGCTGGTCCGAAGGCCACGACGTCGACGCCTGGGGATCGGCGCTTCCCGCCGACCGTGCCTGGCAGGCCGAACTCTGGCGGCGGCTACGCCATGAGCTTGCTGTAGCGAGCCCGGCCGAACGTGTGCAAGCCGCGCTGGTCCGGTTGCGGATCGCGCCAGAGAACAGCGATCTTCCGGAACGACTCTCGGTCTTCGGCGCCACCCGGCTGGACCCTGACCACCTGCTCGTACTCTCCGCGCTCGCCGAGCATCGCGACGTCCACCTCTGGCTGGCCCATCCCTCCCCCGCCCTCTGGGCCAGCGTGCGACTCGCTACCCATCGCAATGGCGTCAATCCAGTTCGAGTGACCCGGCGGGCGGACGATGTCATGGAGGCCTTGGTCGACAATCGGCTCCTCGCTTATCTCGGCCGGGACGTACGAGAGCTGCAACTCGCCCTCGCCACGATCAGCCCCGATGCCATGGACCTGCATCACCAACCGCGTGAACCCGCCCATCCGACATCTTTGCTTGGCTGGTTGCAGGCCGACATTGTGGCCAACCGAGCACCCCGTCCGGAGCAGGAGCGACCCCTCGTCGCAGAGGATGACCGGACCGTGCAGTTTCACGCCTGCCACGGCCCCGATCGTCAAGTCGAGGTACTGCGGGAAGTGCTCGTCGGCCTGCTTGCTGACGATGCCTCACTCGAGCCGCGCGACATCGTCGTGATGTGCCCCGATATCGAGCATTTTGCTCCGCTGATCGCCGCATCGTTCGGACTCGACACGCCAGACGCCCAAGCCGAGCATCCCGGACATCGGCTTCGGGTACGGCTGGCCGACCGGTCATTGCGGCAACTGAACCCGCTGCTCGCTCTGGTGAGCCGGCTGCTGGTGCTCGCCGACTCACGCGTCGAGGCCAGTGCTTTGCTCGACTTGTGCGCCGCGCCTCCGGTAGCTCGGAAGTTCGGCTTCAGCCAGGACGATCTGGATCGGCTACACGATCTAGTTCCGCGTTCCGGCGTTCGCTGGGGATTCGACGCGGCTCATCGCCGTCGGTTCCAGATGGGCGAGTTTCGGCAGAACACCTGGGCCGCCGGACTGGAGCGATTGCTGCTCGGGGTGACGATGGACGAGACAGACCAGCACTTCATCGGGACCACCCTGCCAATGGATGATGTCGATGCCGGTGATGTCGATCTTGTTGGACGTCTCGCCGAGCTGGTAGCACGGGTCAGCCTGCTGATCGAGCGCTGCAGCACCAGCCAGCCCCTCACCGTCTGGGTCGAGCTTCTCAAACAAGCGATCGAACTGCTGGCTGCTGTTCCCCCGACCGGGAGCTGGCAGTTGAGCCACGCGCACCGCGAGTTGGGTGATCTCGCTCTGGCGACCGACCAGGCAGATGGTGTCGCCCTGAGCCTGGCGGAAGTGTCGGCGCTTGTCAGCGAGGCCTTTCGGGGACGGGCCAGCAGGGCTAACTTCCGCACTGGCACATTGACCGTTTGCACCATGCTTCCGATGCGATCGGTGCCCCATCGTGTGGTCTGCCTGCTGGGAGTCGACGATGGCGTTTTTCCTCGACGGCCACCTCCCGACGGCGACAACATCATCGCTGATGAGGAGTGCGTCGGCGATCACGACGTGCGCAGTGAGGACCGCCAGCTGCTATTGGACGCGATTATGTCGGCCCAGGAGCGGCTTGTTGTGATCTTCGCCGGGTGCGATCCCCATTCGGGGGTCGAGATTCCTCCTGCGGTTCCTATCGGGGAGCTGCTTGATGCGCTAGACACCACGGCGTGCACCAGCAACGGCTCTGAGATCCGCCGCAAGATCACCACGCGGCACCCTCTGCAGCCGTTCGACATCGCCAACTTCACTCCGGGAGGGCTCGGCTCCCGTGCCGGATTCAGTTTCGATCGCGCCGGACTGCGGGCCGTGCGCGCCGCGTCCCGGGAGCGTCACCCGGCGCCATCAGTCTTCGGCCTGGAACCCTTGCCGGACCGCGATGACCGAGGCGTGATCAGCCTGAGTGACCTCGTCCGCTTCTTCAACCATCCGATCCGAGCACTGATCCATGAACGGGCGGGACTGTGGATCACTCGGCCCGATGAGACACCTGACGAACAGATCCCGGTCAACCTCAATGATCTGGATGCTTGGAGCATCGGCGAGCGGCTGCTGCGGCTGCGCATGGCTGGTCACGAGCCGGAGGCATTGATCGCGGCCGAATGGCGGCGCGGCTACCTGCCGCCACGTGCGCTCGGCCACAAGGCCGTTCAGGAGGTCGCTCAACAGGTCGAGCAGCTCATACAGGCCGCGCAGCCATTTCTGACCGAGCAACCCGCCCCGCATGAAGTGCTGGCCGATCTTGGGGACGTTCGGTTGACCGGCACGGTCAGTGGCATCATCGGCGACTGCGTAGTCCATCTCAGCTACTCGCGGCTTTCCGCGAAACACCGCCTGCAAACCTGGCTTGAGCTGCTGGCGCTAGCCGTCACCGATGCGGGCCGACCTTGGCAGGCGATCAGCATTGGGCGCGGCGGCTGCTCGCATCTGGGAAGAGTGGACGCTGCGTGGGCGGGCAAGGCGTTGACCGACTTGATCGACTTGCGGGCCACCGGACTACGGGAACCAATTCCGTTTAGCCCCAAGACTTCGGCCGAGTACGCAGGCTTGCGCTACCGCAACCGGCCGCCCGCGCTTTACCGACGGCAGCTCGACAGGCTGTGGGGCCAGGAGCGGGACGAGGCGTACGAGCGGTTCTTTGGAGTTGGGGCTGGCTTCGACACTATGTTGGCCCAGCCGTCGATCAGCAGCGAAGAACGCGGCAGCTTGGCCGAGCCCAGCCGGTTCGGCACTTTGGCGCGACGAGTGTTCCAGCCTCTGTTCTCGGTCGAGGATCTGCGATGAGCAGCGACCCACTCCCCTTCGATGTCTGCGCCGCGCTGCCCTCAGGAACCACCGTGCTCGAGGCCAGCGCCGGCACCGGCAAGACCTACACGATCGCTGCCCTCACCGCTCGCGCCATTGCCGAGGGCGCAGCTGAGCTGAACCAGCTACTGCTGGTCACCTTCGGGCGAATGGCGACCAACGAACTTCGGCTGCGAGTTCGGGAGCGACTGGTCTGTGTCGAGAGCCGCCTCGCCGATGCGGTCGCTCGGCGCCTTCCCACCAGGCAACTCAGCCCCCTCGAGGTCATGCTCACGACAGGTGAGCAAGATGAGCTGGCATGTCGACGCAATCGGGTGTCTCGTGCGCTTGCGGAGTTCGACGCCGCCACCATTGCCACCACACACGAGTTCTGCCTTCAGATGCTCGACGGGCTTGGAGTACTCGGCGATCGCGAGCCACACGCCACCGTCGTGGAACACCTGACTGACCTGACGCGAGAAGTGACCACCGACCTCTATTTGCGGCGTTACGCCGCTAACGGCACGCCGCCCATGTGCTACGACGAGGCACTGGAGATCGCCAATCAGGCCGTCGAGGCCGTCCATGCCAGGCTGGTGCCCACCGGGCTCGCTCCCGACGATCCTTCGGCCAGTGGCGAGCGCGTGGCATTCGGAACAGCTGTGCGGCAGGAGGTGGAACGCCGCAAACGGGCAAGCAAACTCTTCACCTACGATGACATGTTGACGCGGCTACGCGATGCACTGGCCGACCCTGAGTGGGGACCGGCCGCCGCCGATCGGCTGCGGCAGCGCTACCGCATCGTGATGGTGGACGAGTTCCAAGACACCGACCCTGTTCAGTGGGAAATCTTGCACCGCGCTTTCCACCGACACTCCACGTTGATCTTGATCGGCGACCCCAAGCAGGCGATCTACGCCTTCCGCGGCGCCGACGTCTTCAGCTATCTCGATGCCGTCCAGCAGGCCGATCAGGTCAGAAGTCTGGCTGTTAATCGGCGTAGTGATCGAGGGCTGATCGAGGCGCTCGATGGCTTGCTCGGTGACACCGCCCTCGGTGACGAGCGAATCGCCGTACGCGCGGTCACCGCCGAACATCAGCAGCAGCGACTGACCGCGCCCGCCGCCAAGCAGGACCTGGTGGTCCCTGTCCGGGTGCGCGTCATGCCACACCAGGCCGACGGAGAGAAGGTGCCGAGTGTCGGAGCTATCCGACCTCTGATCGCTGAGGATCTAGTCGCCGATGTCACAGCGTTGTTGGGTTCGGGCGCTCAACTGCTCGAACAAGGCGGCAGGCGCCAGGTGGTCCCATCCGACATCGCCGTTTTAGTCCGCAAGAACGAACGCGGCGAAGCGATCCGCGAAAAGTTGGTTGCCGCCGGAGTGCCGGCGGTTATGTACGGCGCGAGCTCGGTGTATGCCTCCCCGATGGCGCAGGACTGGCTAACCCTTCTGCTGGCCCTTGAGCAGACGCGGCAGCAGTCGGCCCGGCAGGCCGCCCTGACCTGTTTTTTTGGCTGGACCTTCGCCGGCCTCGCCTCAGCCAGTGAGGAGGCGCTGATTGAGCTCAGCCAACGGATCCGCTGGTGGGGCAAAGTGCTCCAGAGCCGCGGGGTCGCTGCGCTGTTGGAGACGGCGATGACCGACGAGCAAATCCCGGAGCGGCTGTTGAGCGCGCCCGGAGGGGAACGGATGCTGACTGATCTGCGCCATCTCGGCCAGAGCCTGCATGCGGTGATGACCTCCGCCCAACTCGGCGTCGGTGCACTTCTCGAGTGGCTCCGGGCCCGGATCTCGGAGGTGTGCGAAATCGGCATTTCGGAAGGCACCCGGCGGCTGGAGAACGATGCCAAGGCCGTCACGATCCTGACGGTGCATCGCAGCAAGGGTTTGGAATTCCCGATCGTCTACTTGCCTGAGGCTTGGGATCGATTCGCCAACGGGTCTGACGAAGGGCGGATACTCAGGCTCCATGAGCCGACGGGCCCTCATCCGGGGTTGACGAGCAGCGGCGAGTGCGTTCTCGACGTCGGAGGTCGGCATGGACCCGGCAGACCCGAGCGGTTCTCGCGCTACCGAGACGAAGAGGCCGGCGAAGACCTACGGCTGCTGTACGTCGCCTTGACCCGTGCGCAGTGTCAGGTGGTGGCCTGGTGGGCCCCATCGTTCAACACACCGGCCTCCGCGCTGCACCGTTTTGCTTCGCGTAAGCCGACCGACCCGCCGTCCCCTGCGGCTGTCTATCCACTGAATGGCAACCCTTTTTGTAGCCGTGAGCTCGGTCCCGGATTCAGTGTTGAGACGATCACCCGCCGGGCACTCACCGGGTGGCAGTCCATCACGGAACCTCCACCAGTGCTACGGATACGAGGCTTCGACCGCGAACTCGATCTGGCCTGGCGCCGGACCTCCTACTCAGCGCTCACCGCCGCCGCGCATGGCATCGACACCCCAATGCCGGCAGTCAGCAGCGAGCCCGACCTGAAACGGGAGGACGACGAGTCTGCTGCCACCACTCCGACGGTCCCGGCCGCGCTCGAAACCGTTGGGATCGAGGGCGATCTTGGTGAGCCGTCCCCGATGCACGACCTGCCGTCGGGCGTCGAGTTCGGGACGGCCGTACACGCTGTGTTCGAGCGTGTCGACGCCGCGGCTGCGGACCTGCCGGGTGCTCTAGGTCAGGCATGTGCGGCGACGCTGGCACAAGGTCCAGCAACGGCGATGACAGCCGATGCGTTGGCCAGTGCGCTGCTCCCAGCCTTCCGTACGCCTCTTGGACCGCTCGCTGACGAACAACGACTCTGTGACATTGCACGCGGTGATCGGCTGACTGAACTGAGCTTTGAGTACCCGCTCACTGGCGGCGACACAACGAACGCCGAGCTCACCTTGGGCATGGTGAGTCCGCTACTGCGCCGCTACCTCCCCCCGTACGACCTGCTGGCTGAGTATCCCGACTCGCTGGACGACCCGGCTCTGAAGATGCAGGCCCTACGCGGCTATCTGACCGGGAGCGTCGATGCCGTGCTCCGGATCCGGCGGAAAGACCGGGCGCCTCGCTACCTGATTGTGGATTACAAGACGAACTGGCTGGGCGGTTTCGACGGCGAGATGCTGAAGATCGGCCATTACACACCGGCACACATGGCCGCTGCGATGATGAGCGCCCACTACCCACTGCAAGCGCTGCTGTACGCCGTGGCTGTCCACCGGATGTTGCGCTGGCGGCAGCCGAACTATGATCCGGCAGTCCACCTAGGCGGCATCCTCTATCTGTTCGTACGCGGCATGGCTGGCCCGGAGACCCCGCGCGTGGACGGAGTGCCGTGTGGGGTGTTTGGTTGGCACCCGCCAGCCTCGCTGGTCGTCGAACTCTCCGCGCTACTGGATGGAGTGCTGTGATGAGCATTCAATCCAAGCTCGCTGCAGGTGTCGCCGACCGAGCCCTCGTGGTCCAGTCGGCATCGGGCTTGCTCGCGGCGTTCAACCAAGCTGGAGTTCTCAATGCGGCAGACGTGCACACGGCCGAGGTGGTGTGCAGGATCGGCCGTGATCCCGACGAGCGGGTCCGGCTTGCCCTCGCTTTAACTGTCCGTGCGCTCCGCAATGGTTCGGTCTGCATTGACCTTCGGACGGTTCACACCACAGCCTTCGATGAGA
>JBKOZG010000022.1:0-2347 GCA_046725775.1 Actinomycetota bacterium
CAGATCGCCGCGATGCGTGGTCTGGTGGTCAACCCGAAGGGTGAGATCATCGCGCGGCCGATCAAGTCCAACTTCCGCGAAGGACTGTCCGTGCTGGAGTACTTCATCTCTACGCATGGTGGGCGCAAGGGCCAGGCAGACACGGCGCTGCGTACGGCCGACTCGGGCTACCTGACCCGGCGGTTGGTGGACGTCAGCCAGGATGTGATCATCCGCGAGGAGGACTGCGGTACTGAGCGCGGCCTGACCAAGACGATCGCTGCCGATGACGGCCGCGGCAACCTGGTTATCGACGAGCATGTGGAGACCGCGGTGTACGCGCGGACGCTTGCCACGGATGTGCTCGCGCCGGATGGTGAGGTGTTGCTGAAGGCCGGACTTGATCTTGGTGATGTCAACATCCGACTGCTCGTCGACAACGGCATCAGCACGGTCAAAGTGCGCAGTGTGCTGACCTGCGAGGCGGCAAGTGGCACATGCGCGATGTGCTATGGCCGTTCCTTGGCCAGCGGCAAGCTGGTCGATGTCGGTGAGGCTGTCGGTATCGTCGCGGCGCAGTCCATTGGTGAGCCGGGTACTCAGCTGACGATGCGGACCTTCCATACCGGCGGCGTGGCTGGTGACGACATCACTCAGGGCCTGCCACGTGTGGTCGAGCTCTTCGAGGCCCGCCAGCCCAAGGGCAAGGCGCCGATCGCCGAAGCCACCGGGCGGGTGAAGATCGAGGACAGCGACCGGCTCAAGAAGATCATCATCACTCCCGACGATGGGTCGGATGCTGCTGAGTTCTCGGTGTCCCGCCGGGCTCGCCTTCTAGTCGAGGACGGCGATCACGTCGACGTGGGTCAGCAGCTGACCGCTGGTACGCCGGATCCACAGGACGTGCTCCGCGTGCTTGGGGTGCGCCGGGTGCAAGAGCACCTTGTCGATGAGGTGCAGTCGGTCTACCGGACCCAGGGCGCTCCGATCCACGACAAGCACATCGAGATCATCATTCGACAGATGTTGCGTCGAGTAACAGTGATCGAGTCCGGAGACTCCAGCCTGCTCGCCGGTGATCTGGTTGATCGCCTCTCCTACGAGGCGGCGAACCGGCATGTGGTGGCTGAGGGCGGCACGCCCGCTTCAGGCCGACCGGTATTGATGGGCATCACGAAGGCGTCTTTGGCAACAGAGTCGTGGTTGTCGGCTGCGTCCTTCCAGGAGACCACCAAGGTGCTTACCGACGCCGCGATCCACGCCAAGTCCGATTCCCTGGTGGGCCTCAAGGAGAACGTGATCTTGGGCAAGCTGATCCCGGCAGGAACGGGGCTGGAACGGTACCGAAACATCAGGGTCGAGCCGACTCCAGAGGCCAAAGCACAGGCCTACTCAATGGTCGGGTACGACTCGTTCGACTATGACTTCGGTCAGGGGTCGGGCGCTGCCGTGCCGCTCGAGGAGTTCGATCTCGGCGACTATCGCTGAGATCGAGGTAGAAAGAGGGCGGGCCCGGATGGGTCCGCCCCTTTCTCTTCCACACGCCCACGCGAAGGGCGGCTCAGTGGATCGCCCCGATCGGGCGACCTACCTCACGATCGCTCGCACCATTCCCAGGCTGCGCGAGGCAGCCTTCCCATCGCATCGGGCAGTTTGCCGGGAAACTCGAATCGCTGCGCGTGCGCCGGCCGACGCAGATCTAGGGCCGGCGGCCCATTCCCGCGTCACGGGCCAGGGCGACAACCTGCGCGGTCGGCCGCACTGAGTTTGAGCAGATACATTGTTTTGGACCGTCTTGATACTGATTCCCATCCGGGCTGAGATCGCGTCGTTTCGCAACCCGCGGGCCAGCCGGTCCAAGATCTCAAACTCGCGATCAGTGAGAGCGGAAAGGGACGCTCGGTCCGCGGGTTCCGGTCGCCGCGATCACCCTCTCAGCGGATCGGCGTCACGGCTCCACCGGGATCCGCGCCTGCAGCAGGGTCCCGCCATCCGGGGCTGTGCCCAGGTCGAATACGCCGCCGAGTGCCTGGACGCGACTGACGCCGTCGTCCGCTACCTTGACAACCAGCTCACCGGAACCAAGAGCCACGGTCACCTCGCAATTCTCGGCGTGGGCATGTCGGACCACATTGTTCAACGCCTCGAGCACTGGCCATCGTGCCGGTGATCGTGTCGTACACGGTCTTCTCATCCTCGTCCTCGCTCGACAGGTCGGCATGGAGCCAGGCCAGCACCCCCAATGGGTCGCACCGAGGAACCGACGCTCGAGTCGGATCTACGCCGCCGAACCGGCTCGGCGGCCAGGACGGCGCCGACCGCCACGACCACGGCCACCCAGCGGTACCGGACTGCGACAACCTAGCCC
>JBKOZG010000212.1:0-14875 GCA_046725775.1 Actinomycetota bacterium
TCGCAAGCTCGGCGCTGGGCTGGCCGTGCGGATCTTCACTCACTTGGCTTTCACCCCTCTGGTGGTAATCCAGATGGCAAAACAAATCAAGCCGCCCAGACCTATGATCCAGGCCCACAGACCCTCACTCACAGGTCCGAGACCGCCGAGTGCCAGGCCGCCGTCGGTGGGTCGCTCGTGCAGGGCGTTGAGGTAGCCGATGATGGCCCGCTTGTCCTCTGGTGTAAGCACCTCGTCGGAGAACACCGGCATTTGCTGCGGCCCGATCACCATCGCCTCATACATCCGCTTGTTCTCCAGACCGACCAGCGGTGGCGCGTATTTGCCGTTGGGAAGTGCACCGCCCGCGCCCTCAAAGTTGTGGCAGGCGGAGCAGTTGGTGCGGAAGAGCTCGCCGCCCCGCGCAAGATCCTCATCGCTGATATTCGCCGGGTCGTACTCGGCGGGCTCAGGGATTGCGGGGCCGGGGCCGAGGGACGCCACGTACGCAGACAGTGCAGCGATCTCCTCCTCTGAGTAGCGGTTCGGTTTGACCGGTGCCTGCTCACCAGGCCTGGCCATCGGCATGCGTCCCGTGCTGACCTGGAAGTCCACTGCCGCAGCGCCGACACCCGCAAGTGGCGGACCTTGGATGGTGCCGCTGGTCTGTCCCTCCCCGTCAAGTCCGTGACAAGAAGCGCAGCCAACGGCAAAGAGCGCCTTACCTTCAGCCACCTGCTGGCTGTTTCCCGTTTCAGCCGACACCTGTGTAGGCAGAGCGACCACGCTATAGAGCGCTCCCATCATGAAGAGCCCGCACACCAGCAGCAATGCCTTGGCTGCCGGGTGCCGGCGCCGGGAAGACAGGAGTCGCACTCGGGTCCCTCTCGTGTCCTGATGCAGGGTGTGGGCCAAACGTTATTCAGTTGTCCTGGGCCTTTCACTGATCCGGTGGCCCCGGTAGTGCTGCGCCTATCGCAGGATGTAGATGACGCCGAACAGCGCAATCCACACCACGTCGACAAAGTGCCAGTAGTAGGACACTACAACCGCGCTGACGGCCTGCTCGTGAGTGAAAGTCCGGGCGAGGAACGTGCGGCCCATCAGCAGCAGGAACGCGATCAGTCCGCCGGTCACGTGCAGTCCGTGGAAGCCAGTGGCCAAGTAGAAGACCGACCCGAACACGTTCGAGGAGATGGTAAGGCCATCGCTGATCAATGCGGAGTACTCGTAGACCTGGCCGCCGATGAAGAACGCCCCCATCAGGAAGGTCAGCGTGTACCACTCCCGCAGCCCCCATCGCCGCAGATTGAACAACCCTCCCGTCCGGCTGACCTGGGCTCGCTCAGCTGCGAACACACCCATCTGGCAGGTGAACGAGCTGGCGACCAGGACGCTGGTGTTGATAATCGCGAACGGGATGTTGATCAGGTCGCCCTGGGATTGCCAGAGCGGCTCGGCACCGGTTGCCGCCGCTTGCGAATTGGTTACGTTGCGTATGGTGAAGTAGGCCGCAAAAAGAGCTGCGAAGAACATCAGCTCCGAAGCCAGCCAGATGATTGTGCCTACAGCCACCGGCTCGGGCCGATTGTCACGACCACGCAGGCGCGATTGGGGGATCGGGTGCAGGGCCCCCTCCGGCATCGTCATTGAGCCGGAAACTGCGTGTGTGTGCATGGCCACGAGGTCATTATTGCCGTAACGCGTGCTGAGGTCACCCCACGGCACAACTTTGTTATCCCAGGTCGTGACTGGCATCTGACCGACGGCTCGACAACCTGTCGACAAGCACAGACGCATCTGTCTGCTAGCGGTACGGCACCGGCGTTGGCAGCCACGAGTCGAATTAGGCTGTGCATGTGTTCAGCAGGCTTGCCATGGTGCTCGTACCGCTGCACGCTACGCCTACTGATCAGCCGCCCCCGCTGACTCCAACGCGGCTGCTGACCGAATGGACCTGGGTGTGGTCGATGGCGCTCGGCATCACTATTGCAGCGGCGCTCTATGTTGCTGGTCTGGTCGTGCTGGGCCGCAGAGGTGATCGGTGGCCGGTGCAGCGCAGCATCTCGTTCCTGCTCGGCGGACTAGGGTCGATTGGGCTTGCCACCATGTCGGCACTGGGTACCTACGACACGGTGCTGTTCAGCATCCACATAGTCCAGCACATGATCTTGATGATGGTGGCTCCAATGTTCCTCGCCTTGGGGGCGCCAGTCACGCTCGCGTTACGGAGTCTGCCCACTCGACCGCGCGCCATGCTTCTCGCGGTGTTGCACTCCCGGCTAGCTCGAGTGCTGACGTTCCCGCCGCTCACACTGGCGCTGTTTATCGCAACGCCGTTCGCGCTGTACTACTCGCAGTTCTACGAGATCTCGCTGCGCTCGGGCTTCTGGCATGTGTTTCTGCATCTGCACTTCCTGATCATTGGCTGCCTGCTGATGTGGCCGTTGATGGGAATCGATCCCGTTCCCGGAAGGATCAGCTATCCGCTGCGGCTGCTGATGGTGTTCCTGATGCTGCCGTTTCATGCGTTCCTTGGCATCTCGATCATGAGCTCGACAACGCTGATCGCGGAGAGCTGGTACCTCGCCTTCAATCGGAGCTGGCCACCCAGTCCGTTGGATGATCAATACCTCGCTAGTGGCATCTTGTGGGCATCCGGAGATGCCCTCGCGCTGCTGGTGCTGATTGCGCTCTTCGTCCAGTGGTACGCGTCCAGCCAGCGGGAGGCGCGGCGGGAGGACCGTCGCCTTGATCGACTAGAGGCGCGATCGCAGCGAGCAGCGGCGACGTCTGTCGGCTCCTCCGATGAGGAGGAAGGGATCGGCTACGATCAGCCCCGCACCGGTCATGCGGCCGCGGTCGAAACGCGACCCGCTGGCACGGCCGGATCACCTGGAGATGATCAATGAACCGAGCTGATGACCCTCGAGATGACGAGGTTCTGACGATCTTGTTTTACGCCTCGGACCGGACGACCCGACAGAACGTCCGGCTGGCCCTGGGCCGAAAGGTAGCACTGGACCTGCCGCCGGTACGCGTTCTTGAGGTGGCAACCCAGGCCGCTGTCATCAGCGCGATGGATGCCGGCGGCATCGACCTGGCGATTCTAGATGGGGAGGCGGTGCCCGGTGGGATGGGGCTGTGCCGCCAACTCAAGGACGAGATTCTGCGCTGTCCACCGATCTTGGTGCTGATCGGACGTCCGGACGACGCCTGGCTGGCGACATGGTCACGGGCCGATGGCGCGGTATCGCATCCGGTCGATCCCATCCGATTCCCTGCGGCGGTCGCAGCACTGCTGCGTCCCCAGATGTCTACAGAAACCGCGGTCGCGCGGACCACCTCGAAGACCTGACCTATGGCGGAGACGATGAACTGGCCGGTACTGCTGAGTGGCCTGGTACGAGGCGAGGACCAACCCGCCGAGGCCACCGCCTGGGCAATGGGAAAGATCTTGAACGGCGATGCGACGTCTGCGCAGCTGGCAGCCTTCGTCATCGGTTTGCGGAGCAAGGGTGAGACAGTGGAAGAACTCACTGGCCTCGCCGACATGATGATCGAGTTCGCGACTCCGATAGAGATTGGCGGGCCCGCCGTCGATGTTGTCGGCAGCGGCGGCGACCGGTCCAACACAGTCAACATCTCAACCATGGCCGCGATCGTCGCCGCGGCCGCAGGTGCCAGAGTCGTCAAGCACGGCAACCGAGCGGCGTCGTCGGCGTGCGGTGCTGCCGATGTGCTCGAGGCGCTCGGTCTGGTGCTCGATCTTGCGCCCGAGGCTCAGCAGCAAGTGGTGGACCAGGTTGGCATCGGCTTTCTCTTCGCCGCGCATTACCACCCGGCGCTGCGGCATGCTGCGGCGACGCGACGCGAGCTCGGGATTCCGACGACGTTCAACTTCCTCGGACCGTTGGCCAATCCGGCGCAGCCTGTCTCGCAGGCGGTCGGGGTAGCCGATCCGCGGATGGCTGAGCTCATGGCCGGCGTTTTCGCATCCCGCGGTAACTACGGACTTGTGGTACATGGCGGCGACGGACTCGACGAGCTGACCACGACGACTTCCTCAACGGTATGGGTGTATGCCGATGGAGAGGTCGAGCGGATGGAGCTGGATCCGCTGGAGCTGGGCGTGCCGAGGGCGAGCCTCGCGGACCTGGTGGGCGGAGGTCCAGCGACCAACGCGGAGGTGGTAGGTGAGGTAGTTGCGGGTCGGGCAGGTCCGATACGCGATGTCGTGGTGCTCAACGCTGCTGCGGCGCTGGTCGCTTACGGCAAGCCCGCGGCCAGCCGGCTCGAGGCAGACTTTGCCGACGAGCTCGCACGAGCCCGGCAGGCAATCGATTCAGGTGCCGCGCAAGCCAAGCTGCGGGAGTGGATAGAGGCTAGTCACGCTGTTCGCTGACAAGAACCTCGATTAGCGAATGGTCAGTGTCCGGAGCGCGTCTCCGGCCTGCCGCGCGATGGCTGAATCGGCGTCATTCGGCACCGAGCTAGCGGCCATGATCAACGACCCATCGTCGAGCCTGACGAGCAGTGCTGTGACTGTGTCGTAGCGGCTGGGCAGGCGGTCGACCGCGTAATGTACCTCAGCAGTGAACCGCATCCCTGGCTGCCCATTCACCATGCGCTGGTGCCCCGTCACTTTCTTCAGCTCGGTGGGGTGCTGGTCGAAGATCGCCTGACTCAAGCGATGTAGGGCAACTGTGCCTTCGGTTCGCAGATCGCCTGGGTTGCTCGGTTCGGTAACCCGACCGAGCAACACACCAGAGGACCAGTCGTGTTTGCCGTCATAGCGAATGTGGACAGGGGCGCTAGCCCAGAAGAGAAGATCAAGTACGCCGCGAATTTTCATAGGGTCGGGGGAGAGCACGTATGGATCGCCGGGCATAGTAAGGGAGGCGGATCCTATCGTCGCAGTCCTGGTGCGCTCGTCAAGGTAGCCAATCGGGGCGGTGCCGACCCCTCGAGGGCTTGGCAAGCCAGCCGAGCCTCCAACGGCACGCTGAGCCGAGGTGTTCGACGGGTCACGCCAGAGCACCAGACCGAGACCGATCGACGCGCTGACGAATAGAGCAAACCCGAGCGTGAGCACGGCGGTGACACGCAGCGGTGAGGCATGGCCCGATGATCCGACCTCTCCGAAGGGAGCCTCGGCCAGGACCGGTAGTGGAGGCGGGGCATGGGCTGAGTCGCTGGTCACTTGTGCCCAGTTGCCGCCATCCCACCAGCGATAGAGCCCAGGAGCGCCGGCTGGATCCGGGTACCATCCAGGTCTCGGCGCGGCGGTCACGCCTTCGAGCCTATGCGGCACTGGCGAATCCCGGCTCCACATTGCCTAGAGGCTGGCCGCATTGCGCGCAGCGTATTACCGCTGGCATTGTTCTGCGCGACATACTGCACCCGTGATCTCCCGCGAACTGGCGACACGGCTCGCTCCGTACGTGTCCTGGACACCTGCGAACGGCGACATGTTCTTCATCCCGCGGCCAGAGATCGCTGACTCTGTCTTTATCGTCAGCGACATGGTCGTTGAACTGGTCGTGTCGGGCGGCGAGTCGCGCTTCCATTTCAATGGAACTGTGGAGTGGGCGCTCGATTCCGTGGAGTCCGACGGCGTCGTGTGGCTGCCTCGGGAAGATCAACTGCGCGAGCTGCTCGGCGAGTATTTCTTGTCTTTGGATTCCTCCGCTAGCGGTTTTGTGGTGACAGTCAGTGGCCCTGGCAGGGCGTACCACACTGAAGCTGAGATCGACGCGGCTAATGCGTACGCACGCGCCGCGCTCTATGTTCTCGGGGTGGAACAACCCAGCGTCGTCAGCTGAGCTCGGCGATCAGGCAGGCGGCGTAGGCACCGACCAGCATCGATGGGGCGTACGGGAATGCCTCGCGCCGACCCCGTACGAGCCGAAGCACACCCACGAGCCCGCCGACCACGGTGCCGAGCAGCAGGGTCCACCACAGCAATATCAATGAGTCGGCAGCTGCGGCTGCTCCGAGCAAAGGCGCAAACCGGACATCACCGAAGCCAAAGCCACCGCGCGAGATAAGCCACACGAGCAGATAGAGCCCACCGGCGATCGCCGCCCCAGCGGCTGCTCGAATCGTGACCCAGACACCTCCGCCTAACGAGGCTGCCAGCAGTGCAGCCACAGCCATCGCGAGCCAGGCAATGCGGGTCAGCTGCAGTGGCAGCCAGCCTGTGCGTGCGTCAATCGCGGCCAGTACCACTCCCAAAATGGCGAGCACGAACCACATCGGCTGGGCATACCGCGGCAGGCTTACCCAACTGATCGCGGCCGCGATTCCGCCAAGCGCACCGCAGACGAGCAAGAAACGGATGCTCCCGAGGCCGCGGTAACTCGGCTTGCCGTCTCCAGAGATCGGCTCAGGAAGGCGCCATAGCAACGGTCGTACCAGCAAGGCAGAGGTCATGCCGATCATCACCGCGACAGCCGCTGCCGCCAAGCCTTCCCCGATCACCCCGGCGATCCTAATATCGTTGCGGCGCTCGGCTCCACGTCATGCTGCGTCCTTATCACCGCGCCAGCCGAGCCGGTTTCGGTAGCGCAAGCTGTCCTCGGCGCGGGCGGCCGCAGTCAGCCGAACTGTGAGTAGCAGCGAACAGGTATCGGCACCGCCTGCCAATTCGACCAGCTCGGGAACGGCACCGCGGACTCGCGTCGCTATCGCGAGATCGTCCCAACCCGCTCGGTAGAGGCGACGCAGCTGCACCCTTGCAGGGGCAGCTGGCACCATGATCCGCCGCAGCGCCTGCACATGTTGGTTCGAAATCTGGATCAGCCGCCGCGCCGTATCGGGGCTGATCCGTCGCAGCTGGCGGCCGTCTCGTCCATGCAGCAGGCGGTCGGCCAATCGGGCCGAAATGCCAGCCAGCGCGGCTACGTCCTCGAGGGTGAGCGAGCCGCTTGCCATCAGGTAACGCAGTTGGGCCCGAAATGGCCCTGCATCCACCCAGTGATCGCTACCCTCAACCCGCTTGGCGAGCACCGCCATTCCAACGTCCCTTCGTTGAAGCCTTCTATCTGGAGAAGGCCTCTGGAAGGGGGCGGGTGTTAACGCCCGGCCGAAAGTTGCTCTATTTTCCCGAAAGGACGGCCATCGACCGCAAGAAATCGCACGGGCTGAATGACGTTCAGTCGGTGGCCACCGACGAGCTAGCGCTGGGCGCGGACGAAGCCGGCTTGCTGGGCCGCCTCCTCGCTGTTGAACCAGACTTCGGCCGTGGTGCGCCCGTAGCCCGCCGACTCTGGCACGTGGTACTTCATCGACCGCTCGTTGCCTTTGATAGTGAAGCCCTCAGGCGGCTCGCTTCCGATGTAGACCCCCTCGCCCTCATATTTCGGCTTTGCCGCTTCACCAACCGCGGCAGCCTCGTCGCCCACAGCGACCGGGTCGGCAGATTGCTCGCCAGCGGCATCGGTCTCGCCCCGAACTTCCCCGTTGCCTGTGGTGGTCTCGGCCGGCATCTCCTCGCCGACGCTCGTTGGCTCCGCTGTCATATCGGCCGGCGCTTCGTACTCCCCGCCCTCAGCCGGCTGGTCCGGCACCGCGGCTCCATCAGCCTCTAGGTTCAGCAGGTGCGCCGACATCCCGCTCTGCGGATCTTCACCGGAGTCGTCCATCCCATTGACAACCGGAGCCGCTGCGGCGCCGCCAGCGCCGGCCGTCTCGGTTGGCTTCGATGGCGCATACGACGTGGTCGGCCGAGCAGCCTGCCAGTCCGCGTCTCTTGAACCCAGGAACTTGCGGACCAATACCACCATCGCCCCCGCGATTGCGGCGACAATGCCCAGCCCTATGAGCCATCGACCCTTTTTCTTTCCCTTTTCCTTCGGCAACTCCAACTCCCCCTTGGCCGCGGAGACTGCGGCGTTGTCGCGCTTGTTTGCTTCCACGACAAGTGGCACACCTGCAGCAGCACTCAACGCCTCGCTGAGCTTGGGCAGTATCTCAGCTGACATCTTGTCGCGCGCCGCTTCGACGGCCGGGCTCAGCCGCTCAAGAGCATCGTCGAGAACCGGTCCGATCCTCTCAACTGCCTCGTGAGCCGCGCGAGCGCCACGTTGCTTGGCCGAGGTGGCAATCGGCGCGATCCGCGCCGCAGCCTGCTGCGCGTACGGGGAAACCAATCCCAGGGCCTGCTGCGTGTACGGCGAAACTCGGTCGACAGCCCCAATGGCAAACGGAGCGAATCGATCGGCGGCCGACTGCGCCAGCGGATCGAGCCGATCCGCGGCGACGTGAGTGATCGGGCCGACCCGCTCTGCGGCCGATTCGGCCAGTGGTCCAAGCCGATCAGCCGCGGAATGGGCGAGCGGTGAGACCTTGTCGGCGGCCCCGCCAATCCGATCTGCGGCGGCTTCAGCAAGCGGCCCGACTCGGGTGGCGGCAGACTGCGCGAGCGGCCCTACTCGATCGGCTGCGGTGTGGACCAGCGGTCCAACACGATCAGCGGCCGAGTGAACGAAATCATCGGCGGCTGGCACATCCTGCTTTCGGGCGGCTTCCGCGCGGCGGGAACTCTTTGACACGTTTCCTCCGTTGTGAGAAACCTCGTGCTCCCCGTTGGAGCATTTCCCACCGTATCGCCATCTTGATCGGTCTGACAGGATGGCTCCCGGACCAAGTCCAGACGGTCATCTGCGCGATGATCACGACAGAAAGGTGCCTCGAGGTGGCACAGCAGACGGCAACTATGCACACTAACCACGGCGACATCACCCTGCTGCTCTTCGGTGATCAAGCGCCTCAGACCGTGGACAACTTCGTGGGCCTCGCCTCAGGCACCAAGGAGTACACCGACCAGGGGACCGGCGAGAGGACGACCGGGAAGTTCTACGATGGCCTCACGTTCCATCGGGTGATCGACGGCTTCATGATTCAGGGCGGTTGCCCGCTCGGGACGGGCACAGGCGGTCCGGGCTACAAGTTTGGAGATGAGTTTCATCCGGACCTGGTCTTCAACAAGCCATACCTACTGGCAATGGCGAACGCCGGTCCGGGCACCAATGGTTCGCAGTTCTTCATCACTGTCGGACCACAACCACATCTCAACCGGAAGCACACCATCTTCGGCGAGGTCGCCGACCAATCCAGCCGCGACGTGGTCGACCAGATCGCCCAGGTACGGACCGGCCGAGGTGACCGCCCGGTCAACCCGGTGGTCATTAACTCGGTGACCATCAATGCGTGACACCGAGTGAGTCAGACCCCAGGCGCCGGACCGGACTTCTCACCTCCAGGTTTTGGTCCTTGCTATCGCCATCCGGAGCGGATGACCGGCATTTCCTGCCAGCGATGCCAGCGGCCGATCTGCGGGGAATGCATGAACCCGGCGTCGGTCGGCTTTCAGTGTCCCAGCTGTGTCGCATCCGGGCGGACAACGGTACGAGCCCCGCGGACCGCCTTTGGTGCGGTCTTGAAGCCCGGCGGCGGTAACGCGACCAAAGTCGTCATGGCCATACTCGCTGTCGAGTGGGTGCTCAACCTGGTCAGTGGCGGGCTGCTCGATCGCCTGCTGGTCATGAGCAATGAGGCCATCTATCTCGGTCAGTTCTGGCGACTCATTACGGCGTCCCTGACCTCAGGATCGATCCTCGGCGTGCTGCTGAACCTGCTCGTGCTCTGGATCGCCGGCCGGGCAATTGAATCCCAGGTAGGCACCTGGCGCTTTATTGTGCTGTACGGCGCGGCCGGCCTAGGCGGTACCACAACACTTTTCGTCTTCGGCCCGTACGAAAGTGCCGGCTACGGTGCAGCGTCCGCGGTGATCGGTATGTTGGCGGCCAACGCGATCTTCAAGCAGAAGATGCGCGATGACGTCCGTGCCGATATTGGGCTGTTCGTCTTGCTCATCCTGTACAGCATCTTGATCGCCTTCCGCAGCTTTGGCTGGCTGATGTTGATCGGCGGCGTTGTTGTCGGCGCTTTGGTGGGGGTGGTGCTGGCGTACGCGCCGCGCCGCAACCGCAGTACGGTTCAGGTGATCGGCCTGCTGGGAGTGATCATGGTCTGCTTACTCGCCGTTGCGGTCAAGTTGACGATCTAGCGGACCCCGTGGCGCGCCCTTGGTGAGCGCTAGCCCCCCAGAGCGAACGCAGCCTCAAGATCATGTGCCGAGTACGCGCGGAAGGCGATGTGAGTCTCCGTGCTGACTACCCCGGGCACTTTGTTGAGCCGGTCTGCGACGACCTCAGCCACTTGATCATTGGTGGCCACTCGGATCATGACGATCAAGTCGATCGTGCCCGTTACCGAATACACCTCGCTGATGCCGCTGAGCGCGGCGATCTCCTCCGCGACTTCAGGAATGCGGGCTACCTCAGCTTTCACGAAGACGATCGCAGTGACCATGGCGGCATCCTAGATCTTGAGCTGCTCGCGCCGAGTCTAATGCTCGCTCCGCTCACCGAGGCCGGCGCTCCTGCGCCAGCCTGGCTCAGTGCGCTCGGTCTTACACTCCTGGTCACTCCGTGTCAATCACCGAGTGCGTATTGCACCAACGCTTGGTGGTCCAGAACGGCGTGGAGCGGCCACATCCAGTCGCCCGTGATGTCGATCAACCGGGTGCCGGGCTGTTCGAGCCAGTCGGCGATCCGCTCGGTCTCCTCGATGCCCGCTGCCGGCAGCGGGTCGGGCGGCTTCGGCACGGTCTCGGCGGTGGCTCGCACCGCGCGCGCGACGGCCTGCGGCACTTCACGAGGTGTCGCCAGTGCAGCGCCGGCAAGCCGGCCGTACCGGATGACATGTATCTCCCAGTCGAGGTCGACTTTCCGCGCGGCCACGATCTCGGCGCAAGCTGCAAGGCTGCGGATGCGATGGAACCTGGTCGCGGTCCGCGTCAACGTCTCCAGCCGCCGGCGGATGATGGCAGCCTCCTCGAACCGTTGCTGGCTGACCAGCCGGGTCAACCTGCTCTGCACCCCTCGCACGGCGGGCCGGGCGTCGACCGACAGGGCGGCACGTACCGCTTCGACAATCTCGCGGTAGCCATGGCGTGAGATGGTGCCGTCGCAGGGTGCCGCGCAGCGACCCATGCCAGCCAGAGCACAGGCTGAGATCGGGGTGGTAGTGCTGAGCCGTGGCGTGCACTGCCGGATGGAGAAGCCGTCGTAGACAGCGAGCGCAACGTCCTCTGCCGCCTGGCGGCGAGCGAATGGTCCGAAGTACGTGGCGCCGTCATCACGGACCACTCGGACGACAGACAATCGCGGAAAGGGCTCCTCGGTGATCTTGATCCACTGCATGCGTTCCGGGAACTTGGAGCGGCGGTTGTAACGCGGGGCGTGGCTACTGATCAGCCGCAGCTCGGTTACTTCAGCTTGCAGCCGAGTGACGCAAGGGACGGCCTCCACCCCGGTGGCCAGCCGGACCATCTCGTCGATCCGCGGCCGCTTCTCGGCGGCTGTGAAGTAGTTGCGGACCCTAGCCCTGATGTTCTTGGACTTCCCGACGTAGAGAATGTGGCGCTGGCCGTCGTACTCGGCGACGAACAAATAAACGCCGGGTGTGTCCGGCAGGCCGGCGGCCCAGGTGCGCTTGGCGCGCCTTTGTGGCGAAACGCGGCGCGCGAACTCGCTGAGGTCCTCGATGGTGTGCACGCCGAGATTGCCCACCCGTTCGATCAAGCCGTGAAGCACGTCGACTGTGGCCTGGGCGTCGGTCAGCGCGCGATGGTTCGGCGTGACAGTGGCGTGAAAGTGTCGGGCCAATGTGGCCAGCCTGCAGTTGGATACCTCGTCGCGAAGCAGGATCTGGCGGGCCAAAGCCGCTGTGTCGATTACCGGCCAGCGCGGAAACGGGTACTGAAGCGCGTCGCAGGCGCGGCGCAGGAAGCTGACGTCGAATGGAGCATTGTGGGCAACGATCACGGTGCCGTGGGCGAAGGTGAGGAACGTTGGCAGCACCTGGTGCAGTGAAGGTGCGTTGGCCACCATCTGGTTGGTGATGCCGGTCAGTACCGCAATCAGGGGCGGGATGTGGGCCTTCGGGTTGACAAGTGTCTGAAACTCACTTAGCACCTCCCCCCCGCGTACCTTGACAGCTCCGACCTCGGTGATCATGTCCGTCTCCGCGCCGCCGGTAGTTTCTAGATCAACAACGCAGAACGTGATCTCGGACAGGTGCGTCCCAATATCGTCAAATGAGGCCTGTAGCGCCACGGTGGCGACATTAGAGATGCCCTCCGACAGAGACCGGCGACGATCTGTCGCTCAAGCCGCAATTCCCGGCGTAACTCTTCTGATCAGTTAGCCGGCTGGCTAATGCTGGCTAGCAGCTGGGCGCGTCAAAGCTGTCAGATGCCTTCTTGAACGCATTGAGGTTTTTGGGTGCCGCGTAGTACTGGTTCAGCCAAGTCTGCAGTGCCTGCGATGGGCTGCCTGCCTGGTGCACCTTGTTGCGCTGCATGAACGTTAGGTGAGCCTTCCAGTCGCCCATGGCTGCGTCGGTGGCCGACATCAAAGGCTTCTGGGCTTTGCTCCGCGTGTTGCAGTCGGCCAGCGCGGCTGCCATTACGCCGTCGGCCTCCTTCACCTCGCCGCAGGAGCCATCGAGGTCCTTATACGCCGAGAGGGCGTCGTCATAGCGCTTGAGATCACCGGGGCCCTTCAGCCTGGTCGCTTTGAACTGCGCCTTCATCTGCTTGGTTGAGATCTTGCCGGCGTTGCCGTCCGTCTGGGCCTGGATATGGCCCGCCCAGTGCTCGGCTCCGGTCTTGCCCTGCTTGATGACCTCATCCGCCGCCCGCACCTTCGCCTGGCACCCCTCGAAGGCTTTCTGCGCTGCAGCGCTGACGGAGTCCGTAGGCATGGACGGGGAAGGACTGGACACCGCTGTGCTAGGTGCTTGCGACTCCGTAGTCATCGTGCTGGATTCAGCTTGCGGCCCGGCCGTCGTCGCGTCGGGCCAGAATTTCACTGCTGCAAATGAGCCGCCCACTAGGAGTGCTGCAGCAACCGCCAGCGGAATGATGACGCGCGCTGGCCGGGCTTTCGCCCGTCGTGCTTGTACCACATTTTCCCCCAAAGACTCCCCAGTCCCCCTAACTTACTCGAAGATGCTCGGACGAGCGAATTGCCAGCTGCCCTGCGAGACGGTCAGCAGCGGCAGAGGATCTCTCCGTGGAGGACCGCGAACCAGGCGCCAGGGAGCTCCGCCCAGCGCCGCCAGCCCCTCGCCAGTTGAACCAGTTCCGCCGACTCGGAGAGTCCTCGCTCGACGGCTTGATGCGCGAAGTCGGAATGGCTCAGTCGCTCTGCCCAGGTATCGGACCACCACACAATGTCCGCGGACGTGGCGAAGCACCAGGTGCTGGCGGATGAGTCGACGTCGCTGAAACCAGCCGCATGTGCCCAGCTCAGCAGCCGGCGTCCGGCGTCAGGTTCGCCCCCGTTGGCGCGCGCCACCTGGTGATACAGCGCGAGCCATCGGACCAGCGCGGTGCTCGGCGGATACCACGTCATGGGCCGCGTAGTCGGCATCGCGGGCGGCGACAAGACCGCCCGGCGCGCAGACCCGACGCATCTCGCGAAGGGCCGCCACGGGCTCCGCGAGGTGTTGCAATAGCTGATGGGCGTGGACTACATCGAAGGAGGCGTCGGCAAACCCCATGTGGTAAACATCTCCGACCACCAGCCTGAGATTTCTCACCTCTCGAGCAGCGGCGAGTGTCCGCGCTGCCGCCACTGCCGCCGGCGCGGAGTCGATCCCGACAACCGAGCCCTCATACAGCAGTCCGGCGAAATCGAGTGTGATGGTTCCGGGACCGATGCCAACGTCCAGCAGCCTGTCGGCAGGGTCCAGCCGGGATGCCAGATATGCCGCTGAGTTCTCGGCAGTCCGCCACTGGTGAGATCGAAGGACCGAGGCGTGGTGTCCATGTGAGTACACCTCGCGCGGGGGCTGCGGCATTCAAGAAGTGTCAGTGCTCTGCGAGACCGTTCTACCAGCGGGGTCTGCTGCGGAAGGAAAGGTATGGACGTGCTGCACGTGGATTGCGACACCTGTGTCGCCAGAGGAGCCGCTTGTAGCGACTGTGTCGTCATGGTGCTCCTCGGTAATTCTGGGGGTGTTGTGGATCTCGACCCAGACGAGCAGGCCGCGCTGCAGGCGCTGGCTGGCTCCGGATTGGTGCCGCCGCTCAGACTGCTTCCCGGTGCCCGACAGGTCCGTGACGTGCAGTCGCCGCAGGATTGGCGAGACTACGCGTAACGACTCTTTGACCAATATCGGCGATCCTGATTGCACGTGATCTATTCGTGACCTAGGGTGTCATCACTGTCCGGTGACCACACATGGCATCGCTGTCATCCACCGCTCAGTAAGAACGTCCATCACAGCTCTCGGGCTTTGCTTAGGTCTGGGGACGGCTGAGCCAGCCCACAGAGAGCTGCGCGCAGGAGTCGGGGAACACGGGGAACACTGTGAATTTCACTGCGCGCGTGATGTCACGCGCATCAGCGGCAAGCCGCGCTACATCGATCCTTCGGAGCGTACGCACCATCACGCTCGGACTCACATCGGTGGCATTGACCGCATTATTCGTCTTCCCGGCCAGCTTGCCTGCTGCGGCGGATCCACCGCTCACCGCGGCGGAAGCGAGAGCGGTGATCGAACAGCTGGAGACGGATGCGGCTGCTATCGACCAGCAGTACGCCGGCGTCAAGGAAGAAATCAAGCAGAGCCGTGCACAACTGAAGCTGAAGCAGGCTGACGTCAAAACTCAGACCGACAAGGTCGCACAGTTGAAGCTTCAGGTCGGCCAGGCCGCGCTCGCCCGGTTCCAGAACCGAAGCCTCGACACCGCCGCCCAGCTCTTCGTTACCGCCGACACCGATCGATTCCTCAGCCAGATCTCCACGGTGCAGAAGGT
>JBKOZG010000295.1:0-4012 GCA_046725775.1 Actinomycetota bacterium
CCAGGTCCGGCATCACGCTTCTCACCCGCCTATCCCCCACGGACACATCTTGTCTCGGATCATCAGTGGTAGGGATTGCGGCCCCCTCCTCGGCTGCGAGCGGGTACGTCCTTAATCACAAGCGTCGAAACGGCAAGAGACTGGATGTAAGCGGATGCGTTTTTGATCACAAGCGTCGAAACGGCCCAATTCTGGACGTAGGTCGGGACGTCCTTGATCACAAGCGGCGAAACGGCCCAATTCACGTGCAGTGTTTGGAGCTGCTCGCGCATCGCGCTTTGAGTCCGCCGCCGCCGTCGTAGCTCGCGGAGGAAAGTACGCCTCTGCTCTCTCCTCCTCGGTGCGGCGGCTCGGGATCGCCGACGCTCGCAGCTGGGATGTGACATCATCGAGGCGGCGACGGCAGAGGAATCCGGTGCAAAACCGGAGCGGTCCCGCCACTGTGACCCGGACGTTCGTCCCTTAGCCAACACCCGGGAAGTCAGGACGTCTGCCCCGCCGGTCGTCGTCGCGTCCCGCGTACGCCGGCCCGACCCAGACATGCCGCGGGCGTGGATACCCGCAGGAAGGGTGTGAGGTGCGGACATTTCCGTTCTCGGCAGTCGTCGGTTCAGAAGACATGGCACTCGCCTTGATCTTGACCACCGTTTCCCCGGAGGTGGGCGGCGTACTGGTACGTGGCGAGAAGGGCACAGCCAAAACGACCATGGTGCGCGCTCTGGCACGCGTGCTGCCCGGCATCACCGTCGTCGAAGGCTGCCGCTTCAGCTGCGATCCGTTGGACCTTGATGCGACGTGCCCGGACGGCCCGCATGATCATCCTGTGGCGCACTCACGGCCCGCCAGGTTGGTTGAGCTACCAGTAGGAGCTACCGAAGATCGCGTGATCGGCTCGCTCGATCTGCGGCAAGCCCTAGGCGTTGGCAAGGTGGTCTACGAGCCCGGACTGCTCGCCGCGGCTCACCGCGGGATTCTCTATGTGGACGAGGTGAACCTGCTTCATGATCATTTAGTGGACCTGCTGTTGGATGCGGCAGCGATGGGTCGCTCGACTGTCGAACGGGACGGGGTGTCGGTTGCGCACGCCGCCCGGTTGATCTTGATCGGAACCATGAACCCTGAGGAAGGGGAACTCCGACCGCAGCTGCTAGACCGCTTCGGCTTGACCGTCGAGATTGCCGCGCCGCGGGATCCGGAGCTGCGAGCAGAAGTTGTCCGCCGACGGATGGCCTTCGACCGCGACCCGGTGTCTTTCGTTGCCGCCTACTCAGCTGACGAACAGGAGCTGCGCGCCAGGATTGCTCGGGCCCAAACGCTGTTGCCGTCGGTACGCCTGGGCGATCGACAACTGGCGACTATCGCCAGAGTGTGTGGCACATTCGAGGTCGACGGAATGCGGGCAGACATCGTGACCGCGCGAGCAGCGGCTGCCCATGCCGCATGGCACGGCCGGAGCGAGATCACCAAACCTGACATCCGCGCAGCGGCCCGGCTCGCGCTGCCGCATCGGCGTCGTCGCAATCCTTTCGATGCTCCTGGCCTGGACGAGGATCTCCTTGATCAACTTCTTGATGCTGAGCCAGATCCCGATCCAACACCGCCGGAGGGCAGCCCGCCTGCGGGCTCTTCGAAAAGCTCAACCAACGGGGACATGCCGACTCAGCGCGGCAATGGTTCATCGGCAAGCTCGGAGCACAAGGACTTGCAACCCGAGTCGGTCGAGGCCTTGGCGGGCGAGCCGTCGAGGTGGTCCGAACAGCTGCCTGATCGGCCTTTACAGATCGTCCCTCCCGGCAAGAGCTACCGCACCCGCCTGTTCACCGCACCGGGAGTCGGCATCGGGGAGGCGGGCCGCCGCAGCCGCGCACTCACCGCGACTGGGCGTACGGTCCGTGCGCTGCCGGCCCAGCGCACCAGCGGACGGCTACACCTCACCGCAACCATTCGCGCGTCTGCGCCACGGCAGCTAGAACGCGGCCGTCCCCTAGACGAGCCGCTCCGGCTGGCCTCCCCGGATCTGCACCTCGCCGTCACCGAGGGACGCGAGTCCAACCTTGTGCTGCTGGTGGTGGACGCCTCCGGCTCGATGGCTGCGCGACGCCGGATGAGCGCAGTGAAAGCCGCCGTACTTTCCCTCCTGCTGGATGCATACCAGCGCAGGGACAAGGTTGGCTTGATCACTTTCCGGGGAGCAGAAGCGACACTTGCGCTGCCGCCGACATCCTCGATCGACACCGCTGCGCGCCGATTGGAGGACTTGCCGAGCGGTGGCCGGACCCCGCTTGCCGAGGGCATGCTGTGCGCCGCTGAAACGCTACGGCTGGAGCGGATCCGGGATCCGCGCCGTCGCCCACTGCTGGTACTCGTCACCGATGGCCGGGCCACTTACGGTCCGAACGCGGTCGCCCGGTCGCAGCAGGCAGCTGATCAGCTGCGCCGCGCCGGGGTGGCCTCGTTGCTGATCGACTGCGAGTCCGGGCGGATGTCGTTGGGCCTCGCCCAGACATTGAGCATCCACCTCGGCGCTCAATATGTGACAGTAGGCGAGGTCGGCGCTGATCAACTGGTCCATGCCGTACGGCAAGGTCGGGCGGCCTGATGCCAGCAGGAAGGCCAGAATTAGTCCCCGCCGACGGGCTGACCACCCGGCAACGCCGGCAGCGACCAATGTTCATCGTGCACACCGGCGATGGCAAAGGCAAGTCAACCGCAGCGTTCGGGCTGGCCCTGCGCGGCTGGAACCAAGGCTGGTCGGTGGGCGTCTTTCAATTCGTCAAATCAGCCCGATGGCGAATCGGCGAGCAAGCCGCCTTCGAATCGCTGAGCGAACTGCACAACGCGACCGGCCGCGGCGGATCGATCGAGTGGCACAAGATGGGGTCCGGCTGGTCCTGGAGCCGCAAGACTGGAACCGACGATGATCATGCCGCTGCTGCCGTTGAAGGCTGGCAAGAGATCAAGCGACGGCTAGCCGAGGAGCAGCACACCCTCTACGTGCTGGACGAGTTCACCTACCCGATCAACTGGGGCTGGGTCGATGTCGACGACGTGATCGACACCATGACGACAAGGTCGGGCTATCAGCATGTGATCATCACAGGTCGCCGAGCCGACCCCAAACTGATCGGGGCTGCCCAGCTGGTTACTGAGATGACCAAGATCAAACACCCCTTCGACGATGGACAGAAGGGTCAGCGAGGAATCGAGTGGTGATCGATCTGAGATCACTAAGGTCTGCGCCAGGCCTCCCCCGCTTGGTGATCGCTGCTCCCGGATCAGGTCACGGCAAGACGACAGTTGCGACTGGATTGATGGGGGCGCTGACCGCCAGCGGCTTGAAGGTCGCAGGCTTCAAGATCGGACCGGATTACATCGATCCTGGCTACCACACGCTAGCGACCGGTCGGCTGGGACGTAACCTCGATCCCTATCTCTGTGGCGAGCAGCAGATAGCGCCGCTGCTGCTGCACGGGGCGCAGACGCCCGAACCGGCCGATGCGGCATTGATCGAAGGCGTCATGGGCCTCTTCGATGGGCAGATCGGTGGGGAGGGCTTTGCATCCACCGCGCATGTCGCCAGCCTTGTCCAGGCCCCGGTGATCATGGTCATTGACATCTCTCACACCTCACGAACCGCGGCCGCAATCGCCCATGGACTCAACACGTTCGATCCAGCAGTTCGGTTAGCCGGCGTGATCATCAACAAATCCGGATCGGAGCGACACGCGCGGGAAGTCGTTGCGTCGATCCAGGCGATCGGCCTTGACGTGCTTGGCGTGCTGCCGCGGGACGCCGGCATCGAAATTCCCTCGCGTCACCTCGGTCTGGTGCCGGCCGCAGAACGTCAGGAGGCTGCTGAGGCGGTGGCACAGCTCGCCCAGCGGATCAGCGATCACGTGTCACTCAGCTCAATCATCTCGTTGGCGCAGTCGGCACCGCCGCTGGAAGCAGAGCCCTGGTCGCCCGTCGACGATGTACAGCCGCTGTCAGATGCCCGGCCCGTGGTGGCGAT
>JBKOZG010000117.1:0-10093 GCA_046725775.1 Actinomycetota bacterium
GCACGAACCGATGAGATCTGGGGCGAGCGGACGCCCTACAGGCCGGGCCAGGCGTGGCCCGAGCGTGTTGACCTGCATCTGGTAAATGGGCTGACCCCCGACGAGGTCGATTCCTGGGTACCTTCTGCCTGCCTGCTGTGCAGCAATGGCTGCGGGCTCGACATTGCGGTCAAGGACGGCCGTATGGTCGGAGCGCGTGGCCGAGCCAAGGATCGGATCAATCACGGGCGTCTCGGGCCCAAGGGTCTGTACGGCTGGCAGGGACAGCTTCATGATCGACTGACCCGTCCCATGATCAGAAACGGCACGTCGCTGGTTGAGGCGTCCTGGGACGAGGCGATGGATTTGATCACGAGCCGATCCAGAGAGCTGCTTGACAGCAAAGGGCCGCTGTCCCACGGCTTTTACACCTCCGGCCAGCTGATGCTGGAGGAGTACTACACGTTGTCGGTGATCGGCAAGGCCGGTATCGGGACTCCCCACATGGACGGCAACACCCGGCTGTGCACTGCCACGGCTGCCGCGTCGTTGAAGGAGTCATTCGGCGCCGATGGACAGCCCGGCTCGTACGCGGACCTCGATGTCTGCGAGGTGCTCTTCTGCTTCGGCCACAACGTGGCGGCCACCCAGACCGTGTTATGGTCACGGATCCTGGATCGGCTGGCTGGTCCGGATTCGTTACGCCTGGTCGCTGTTGATCCGCGGCTTACGCCGGTCGCCAGAGCGGCCGAGATCCATCTGGCGCCGCGTCCCGGCACCAACCTCGCGCTGGTCAATGGCCTGCTGCAGCAGCTGATCGTCAATGACTGGATCGACCAGGTCTACATCGGCGAGCACACCAGGGGCTTCGAGGCATTGGCTTCCATCCTCGCCAACTACCCGTCGCGCCGGGTCGCGGAAATCTGCGGGGTCGAGGCCCGTGATGTGGAGGCGGCGGCCGAGATCTTTGGTACCTCATCGGCGGCGGTATCGACAGTCCTACAAGGCTTCTATCAATCGCACCAAGCGACCGCGGCCTCGGTTGCGGTCAATAACATGCACCTGGTGCGCGGCATGCTGGGGCGGCCCGGCGCCGGGATCTTTCAGATGAACGGTCAGCCGACTGCACAGAACAACCGTGAGACCGGCGCCGACGGGGATCTGCCTGGCTTCCGCAATTGGCAGAACGAACAGCACGTGGCCGAGTTGGCCGAGTTGTGGAATGTCGATCCGATCGTCGTTCCGGACTGGGCCGAGCCGACTCACGCGATGCAGATCTTCCGCTACGTCGAACAAGGCTCGATCAACTTCTTGTGGATCGCCGGCACGAACCCAGCGGTATCGCTGCCCGAGCTCAGCCGGATTCGCGAGATCCTCGGCAAGGATTCGCTCTTCTTGGTAGTAAGTGATGGCTACCTGACTGAGACGACTGCCTTCGCCGATGTCGTGTTGCCCGCAGCACTGTGGGGCGAGAAGACGGGTACCTATACCAATACCGACCGTACGGTCCATCTCTCAGAGCGCGCCGTGGCTCCGCCGGGTGAGGCGCGGAGCGATTTGGACATCTGGCTGGACTACGCCCGCAGGATGGGCTTCACCGATCGGAGCGGCCGGCCCCTGCCGCCGTGGGAGACGCCTGAGGGTGCGTTCAACGGATGGCGGGAATGTTCACGTGGCCGCCCTTGCGACTACTCAGGGCTGAGTTACGACAAGCTCCGTGATGGGCCGGGGATCCAGTGGCCGTGCACCGACGATGCCCCGAATGGCACAGATCGCCTCTATATCGACCATCACTTCCTGACCGATGACGATCATTGCGAGACGTACGGGCATGATCTGGCCACCGGCGGCAATCTGTCTCCCACCGATCATGCTGCCTCGCGCTTCGAGGGCCGCGCCCGGCTGATAGGTGCTGAGTGGACCCCCGCGCCCGAGAGCCCCAACGACTCCTACCCAATGCACCTGATCACCGGCCGATCCGTTTACCACTTCCACACCCGAACCAAGACGGGCCGGGCAACTGAGTTGAATGCGGCGGCGCCCGAGCCCTGGGTGGAGTTGGCGCCATCGGACGCCGCAGAACTCGGTATCCAATCTGGTGACGTGGTGCGTGTCGAATCCAGCCGCGGCGCCGTCGAGGCAACCGCCCGCTGCACCGGCAATCGGCCAGGGACGCTGTTTCTACCTTTCCACTACGGCGGCGAAGGCACCGCCGCGAACGACCTGACACCGACCAGCTGGGATCCGGTATCCAAACAACCGCAGTTCAAGTCCGGGGCCGCCCGCGTGGTGCTGGCAGCGGAACCGTCGATCCGTGCGGCTGCAGCGGGCGCGGCATCTCACAACGCCAGTCCCGAGGGCGATTGATCATGCATTTGTCCTCTTACCTGGGGCTTCTGGAGACCGGCTGCGCCACGCTGGCGAACTCCTACCGTCAGGTCGCCGAGGGTCATCTGGCGGAGGCGGACGTCAAGAGGATCTGCCAGGAATTTGCGGTGCAGTGCGATCGTCATGAGGAACAGTTGAAACCGTTCACTGCCCGGTACGGGTCGCACCCGTCGGGCGAGCCAGAACGGCTTCACGCCGACGGGTTGTCCAGCACGCGGAGCGGCGGACTAGGGCTGCTTCGCGATCTCCATGATCTCTACCTGCTGGCCAGCTATCTCGAGATGGCCTGGATGGTGGTTGGACAAGCCGCCAAGGGGGCTCGTGATCAAGAGCTCATTCGCACTGTGGAGCAGTGTCACAAAGATACGGCGGCCCAGCAGCAGTGGCTGATGACACGGTTGAAGGCGGCCGCTCCGCAAGCGCTCCTGGCCGCTGACTGAGCGTTCTTCAGGTAGTTTCGGTTCGGGGCGAGATGGGCTCAGTGGTACCAGTGCCCGCTCGAAGGAGGAGATCAAGCAAGATCTCCTGGAACATGCTCAGCAGAGTGGCGAATAGCCCGTCACAAGGAGTGATCATGAGTGAAATGTCCAAAGCACAGGGGCCGGCTGGCGGAGACGTCGACTCCGACCCAACAGACGATATGGTGCCGCCTGGTGCCCAGTCACCGCGAGACCCCGACGCTCCACAAGACCGCTCGGAGTACGACGGCTCTGAGGATGTCGGCCCACAGGACTACGGCGCAGAGGACGTGACCTCGCAGAACTACGGCATCGAGGACGAGCCGCCCCGTCCCGCTGGAGTCACCGGGTCGAGGACCGGTGAGGGCGGCGCTGAGGAGAGTTCGCCTCCTGCGCAATCCACCTCGGATCCAATGCCAGACATCGCAGGCCAGGGCGAGTCTGCTTTGTAAGGGGCCTATCAACCGGCCGCAAGTGGATGCGTCGACAGGGTTTCATACCTCGAATGTCGTTCTGCCCCTGCGCCCAGGTGGGAACGCACCAGAGAGACGGCGTCGACCGTCCAGGGCCGACTCCGAAAAGCATCGAGCGGAGCAACGTACGGCCGTAGGTCCACTGGGCGGCGGGCGCGGGCCAGCGTGACGTGGGCGCGGAATCGAAAAGCATCGTCGGCCGAGGATGCACGAATCCGACGGCCGGCCGCGGCGGCCGATCGAGCAATGTCGCGCAGAGTCGCGATATCGCCGCGGCAGCCGACCCACAAGGTGCGCTCGTCGAAACGGCCGGCGCCATCCAGAGCGAGGGAGAGCACTGGGTATCGCTTGGCTGCCCGGGTGAGCCGTGCCTTGAGGTCTGGTATTCGCTCGTCCTCCACCTGTCCGTAGAAGGCCAGGGTGATGTGCCACTGTTCGGGGAGCGTCCACGCCAGGACCTCGTCTCGATGAGGAGCTGCAGCGGCGTCGAGGTCCGCGACAACGTCGTCCGGCAGTACGACGGCGGCGAAGAGCCTCACTGGGCCTGGCCGCGCTCGGCGGCCACCTGAGCACGTACGGCTGGCGCGACTTCCTCGGCAAAACGAGGAAGCTGATCTTCGCCCTCGCCCCAGAACATGAACGTGTCAAAGCCGTAGCCGACTGCCAGGTCCGTGAGCTCGTCGATCCACTGGCCGAGCGGACCGCGCAGTAGGCCGATCCGGGCGCCATCGGTGATTTGGCCATTGACATTCACCACCCGGCGGATCTCGGCTGGATCCCGACCGGCCCCGACCGCGGCCTCGTCGAGGCGGGCCGAGCCCTCGCCGAGCCGGGTGATCTCGCCGCGTAGCGATGGCACCCACCCGTCCGCGAGTCGGCCGGCAAGCCGTAGCGCCCGCGGGCCGTACACGCCGAGCCAGATGCCCATTGGATGGGCCGGCACGGGCCCGGAGTGCGCGCCGGCGAGATGGTAATGCGTGCCAGTGAAGCGGAGGTTTCGCTCGCCACTCCAGACAAGGCGAATGATGTGGATAGCCTCGTCGAGGGCGGTGAGGGCATCGCGGGGCGCACGGCGCGGCCCGCCGTATGCATCGATGGCATCCCAGAAGCCGCCAGCACCCAGCCCAAGCTCGAAGCGGCCGCCGCTCAGCACGTCCAGACTGGCGGCCGCTTTGGCCATCACTGCCGGCGGGCGTAGTGGGAGGTTCGCCACGTCGGGGAAGAAACCCACGCGCGTTGTAACTGCCGCGACTGCGCCGAGAAGGGCCCAGGTGTCCACAAATCGCCGCTGGTACGGATGATCTTGGATGCCGATCCAGTCGAGACCGCGAGCCTCGATTTCCCGGGCAGAGTCAAGCAGCGGGTCGGCGGCGTTGGGGATCAGGAAATATCCGAACGTCAGATCGCGGCCATAGTCAGGCACCGTCACACGTTATCCCCGCGGGACCGGGCGCAGGACTTGCAGCGCCAGGCGAGAGACTGTCAGATGAGAAGCGGTCCAGACACGAGAAGACAGCAATGGGACTCCTGCAAACCATCCGCTTTGCGTTCCAGCGGTTACGCGGAAGGCCAGCGGCGCAGTGCACCCACCTTGATCAAATTCACGAGGTCACTCCCTCGTCGACGGGCTGCCAGGAATGCCTTGAGCTGGGTGACACGTGGGTCCACCTCCGAATGTGCATGACCGATGGCCTGGTGCTGTGCTGCGACTCCTCGAAGAACCAGCACGCCAGCCGCCACGCCCACGAGCACGTACCCGTGCATCAGATCGTTCGCTCGATGGAGCCGGGCGAGGACTGGCTCTGGTGCTACACCGACGAAACCCTGGTGCAGGACCTCGGCCCGAAAGGCGCAGCTAAGAGGTCTGGGACGGGATAGCCCGCATGCGCCATCCGGTACTGCTCGCCGTCGATAGCGATCAGGACATCCTCGCCGCCATCCAACGCGACCTCACCCGGCGCTTCGCGGCCGACTACCGCGTTGTCACCGCCGAAACCCCCGAGAGTGCATTCGTCGAGCTCGACGTTGCTGATCAGGTGGCACTGGTGATCGCGGGTCAGTGGCTGGCCGGGACCACCGGAGTGGACTTCCTCACTGCCTGCCATCAGCTTCATCCGGCGGCAAAGCGGCTCATATTGATCACTTACGGAGATATCACCGCTGGCCGGGCCGCTGTGCGAGCTATGGCGCTCGGACAACTTGATCATTACCTCAATAAGCCGTGGGGTGATCCCGAACTTGAGTTGTATCCCACAGTTTCAGAGCTGCTCAGCCAACGAGTCCGCGCTGTCGTGCCCGCCGGCTCTCAACCAGAGGCCGTAAGTATTGTGGGCCCGCGGTGGTCGGCCCGCTCCCATGAGCTCCGGGACCTGCTTGTCCGGAACAACGTCTCCCATGGCTTCTACGACGTCACCAAGCCTGAGGGGCGCCGACTGCTCAAAGACGCCGGCGTGAGAGCTGGCGATCACCCGATCGCACTGCTCTTTGACGGCCGGGTGCTGGTCGACCCGCCGAACGATGCCCTCGCCGAGGCGCTGGGCGTTCAGACGAGGCCGGCAAGCAGAAGCTATGACCTGGCCGTGGTCGGCGGCGGCCCAGCCGGGCTCACGGCGGCTATGTACGCGGCATCGGAAGGCCTGACCACAGTGCTGCTCGAGCGGGAAGCCGTCGGCGGGCAGGCCGGGAGCACTTCGCTGATCCGCAATTACCTCGGCTTCCCCCGCGGCATCAGCGGTGGCGAGCTGACATCGCGCGCCGTGGAACAGGTGATGGCAATGGGTGCGGAGATGGTCTTCGTCCGGTCCGCGGTCGGGCTCAAGGCGCGCGGCGAGGACTTTTTACTGACCTTGGGAGACGGAAGCCAGGCCCTCAGTCGCACTGTGGTGATCGCTACAGGTGTGACATACCGCCGGCTCGAGGTTCCCGGGCTTGACGAGCTGCTCGGTGCCGGGGTGTTCTACGGCGCGGCCGTTACCGAGGCGGCTGCGCTGGAGGGCCAACGGGCTTTCGTCGTCGGCGGCGCGAACTCGGCAGGCCAAGCTGCTGTACATCTGGCACGTTTCGCCTCGCAGGTCACACTCTTGGTGCGTGGGCCATCACTTTCCACGAGTATGTCGGCCTACCTGATCGAGGAGATCGAACGAGCATCCAATATCAGCGTCTGGGCCAACGCAACGGTGACCGGCGTCCGGGGCGATGGCCGTCTCGAAGCCATCTCGGTGTGGCATTCAGCAACGGGCCGAGAACAGACTGAGCCTGCCGACGGGCTGTTCGTGCTGATCGGCGCCGACCCGCACTCCGACTGGCTGGCCGAAACCGTGGAACGCGACTCAAGGGGTTTTATCCTCACCGGCCCAGACGTCAGCCACTGGCGACTGGCCCGACCGCCCCTGTCGCTTGAAAGCAGCGCTCCGGGAGTGTTCGCTGCCGGCGATGTACGCCATGGCTCGGTGAAACGCGTAGCTTCAGCCGTTGGAGAGGGCGCCTCGGCAATCCAGGAGATCCACCATTACCTCGCCACATCCTGAGCATCGGGTACGGCGGCAGGCGATTCGGCGCTGGCAACGCTGCCCGGCGTGGTACGGCCAATGCGGCTCAACGTTAGGATCCAACCGCACCCCGCCAGCACCACCGCAGCAGCAATGCTAAAGGCAAACGGAATGCCGCCAGCCTGCGCCGCAAGGCCGAGCACCATCGGCCCGAGGGCTATTCCCAGGTCCAGGAACGCGCTGGCGGTGGCCGATGCGGCACCCCGTTCGCCGGGTTTCGCCGTGGCAAAGATCGCCGAGAAGAACGCGGGCGTACTGAGCGTGACACCGAGAGCGAAGATCGCCGCGCCGAGGACTATCCCGATCGCGCTCGTCCACAGTGCCATGATCATCAGCCCACCGGCGATGATCGCCAGTGCCACTGCCCCCAAGATCAATGCTGGAAATCGATCAAGAACCCGAGCCAGCGACAATCTGCCGGCCACCACGACCAGGCCGTATACGAACAATGGTGCACTCGCAGGCACGAGCCCGACCGCCTCTGCCTGCAGCGCACCGAAGGCGAAGAACACACCCATCGCGACCACTGATGCGAAGAAGCCCAGCGCTGGTGGAACGGCCTTCCAATGGATCAGTCGGGAGTGACCGGCTGTCGGGGCGGAGCGTGACCGGACATTCTTGATCCCTGCCGCGACCACGGCGGCGACGACCGAGAGCGCAGCCGCACCGTACCAAGCGGCGGTGAAACCGGCCGACATCACCAGCAGCTCTCCAAGTGGAGGCCCAAACGCCAAGCCGAGATAGAGGCCGAGGGAGTTATAGCTTATGGCCTCACCCATCCTGCTGGCTGGCGCTAAGTCGGCAAGCGCAGCGAGTGCGGCGACAAAGAAGGCGGCCTCGGCTACTCCGAGCAGCAGGCGCAGCAGCACAACCACCACAAGGTTGTCGGCGTACGCGGTGCCGAGCATCCCCAATGCGCTGATGAGCGCGCCGCCGATAAGCAGCGAACGCCGACCACGGGTATCCGCCAAGCGGCCTGCGATGGGCCGGAGGATCAGAGCACTGACGGCGAACGCTCCGAACGCGAGCCCGGCCCCAGCCTTGTCCGAGCCGACCGGCCCGGTGACCCACAGCGGCAGGGCGTAGATCGCGACGCCAGTGGCAGTGAAGTACGCAAGATCAGCAACCGCCAGCCGGATGAATGCCGGGGTGAGGAGCCGGTCGCGGGTGCCAAGTGCTACCTGGTCTGTCGAGAGCGTCACAGCAACAGTCTGAGCGCTAGCCGATCAGTTGGGCATAGGCAGAACTACCCAGCTTTTAGTCGAGAAGCCCGTGCTGTAGTGCGAACATGGCAGCTCCAGCGCGCGTCGAGGAACCGATCTTGAGATAGATGTCCTGCACGTGATGCTCGACGGTGCGTCGCGACAGCACCAGCCGTTCAGCGATCTCGGCGTTGGACAGACCGCGGGATACCAGCCGCAGCACCTCCACTTGCCGTTCGGTGAGGTCTGCTGGGCGAGCGCGCCTCACTCCGTGAGGGAGCCCGGCCGCCTCGATGACGGCTGCGGCAGCATCGGCGTCGAGCCGGCCAGCCCTGGCCTCGGCCTCTAGCCGATCTGCGGCTCGCGCCGGAACGAGAGCTCGGCGGTATGGACGGTCCTCAATCCATCGTCGGTAGGCGTCGGCACAGGCCGGCACGCGAGACGGCATTGTTAGCTGGGTCGCGAGGAAACCCCGGTGATAGCCGGTGCCGTCGCTGCGTTCGTGGTGCTGGCCAGCGAGCTTGGCCAGTTCAGTCAGTGGCGGGATCCGAGCCAGGATCCGTTCGCTGTGGTACGCATGCAAGCGCGCCTGATCCCGCTCGGCCCGACTCAGCGGACCGGCCTTGTCCCAGATCGCGCTGGAGACCCCTACTCTTCCGAGATCATGCATGTATCCCGCGGCGCGCAGGATCTCCACGTCGTCGCGTAATCCCAACATCCCGGCCGCGGCGGCTGCAAGATCACCAACTCCGGCAGAGTGGCCGTGGAGCCAGGGACTCTTGAGGTCAACGAGGTTCCCGAACGTTCGTGCCACGTCGGTGAGCCCGCCCTTCTCGACGCGGCGTACCGGTTCCGGCTCGGCGTCGAGAACCGCCTGGTATGCGTCGATCTCATCAAGATCGCCAAGCAGCTCATCGGCTCGTTCGATGAGTAAGTCGGCGAGATTGGGGTCCAGCTGTGTGCCGGCGCGTCGCCGTACCTCGGCCACAGCAACATCACTATTTACGTGTGAGGCGAACATCACCGCAGTCAGAGCGAGCTGCATGACTCGGGCTGCCAACGGGATCGACTCGCCTGCAGTGTTCGGGAAGCCCTTGCCATTCCACATCGCAAACATGTGCAACAGGCCCGCCTGGACCGCCTCGGGCAGCCCGAGTCCTTGCGAGGCACCCCGAGCCACTTCGCAAGTGGCTGCCGGACCCTCGGAGTCCATGCGCCTTGCGGTCACGACGGTGGTCGCCAGCACCCGCGCCTTGGACCGGCCCGTCGCCTGTGCCATCCCTGGGATCCAAACCCGCCACATGTCGCTGAGTTCACCGGAACTGCTGAGGAAGCTGACTCGCGTCGTGACAACGTCGTCGCCCCAAGCCCGGGCAACCTCATGCGAGTACGCCGTACAGCCAAGATGCTGCAGCAACGCGGTATAGAGGACATCGCTGACTTCAGCGTCTGGAGAGCCGATGATCTTGGCGAGCCGGGCTGCGACCAGGCAACGCTTCAGCGACTCCTCCAAGGGCGAACCCGTGCCGATGTCAGTGACAAGTGAGAGCCCGCCCAGCAGTTCCAGCGTGCGGAACACGCGCTCAGCATTTCATAGGTCCTTTCGTGGTCCGCGCTCCTCGCTGTGCGCGACCCGTTCGGTGTGATCTCCGGTGAAATCGGCTTCCCCCTCTGATGGGCGCGAGGTGTCCCTTGGCGCGGGCGTTTACATCGTCAAGCCTTCACTAGCCAGGTTTTTCTCAGCCTCCGACGGCGGCCCAGCCGTGCAGAGAGCTCCGAACTCGCGCGACAATCACCACATGGCGACCGAGCTCTGGACCGCGTACTGGACCATGGCCCCCAGGCACGGCGTGCTGCGAACCGAAGCCGCACGTACGCCCGGCTCCGGAGAGGCGCTGGTACGCACCATCTGCACCGGGATCAGTCACGGCACCGAGATGCTGGTACACGCTGGCCAGATCCCGCCGGAGGTGGCAGAGTCCATGCGCGCGCCCTTCCAAGTCGGCAGCTGGCCCGGCCCAGTCAAGTATGGATATCTGTCAGTC
>JBKOZG010000462.1:0-2088 GCA_046725775.1 Actinomycetota bacterium
TCACCAGCCAGGCGCTATCTGCAACGGCTACCGGAGCCGACACAGTCACGCGTCATCCGTGAGGTGGTGTCGAGCCTGCCACCAAGCTCAAGACAGCTCGCTGACAATTGCCCTCATCCTTCGGGTCGGGGCACTTTGCTCTCTCCGGCCCGGCCATCCCGCGACCCCTCGGAGACGGTTGTGTCGCTCGGCTAACTACAAGACCAAGGCAAGGGGTTCGTCTTGGACCCCACAGCATGGGTGGCCATCACGAGAATCGCTGGCACCTTAATAGCGGCCATTTCGCACCTGTTGCGGGAGAGATGGCACGTTGCAAGACTGTACGGAAAGAACGGCTACTAGAGCTGCGCCTTTTGCCTACGCGGACCTCTAAGAGTCGGTGCCCAGTTCGTCAACAACGCGATGAATTCGGCATCCATGCCCGAGGCAGACATCCAGAGCCTAATGACGAGGAACCAAACCGCTTGACCGGTCAGGTCAAGCTCGTGGCAAGCAACGACGTGGCCAAGCACTTCAAGATGTTCAGCGAGCAGATCGCCAGATTCCACTCGGATGTGTGGGTGGCGAGGTTCCACCACAGAGTCATTGCCCTCCGCAATCCCGAGGACGATTCGGCACTCGAAGGTGTGCAAACGGTGGATCGCATAGAGCTCGGCTGCAAAGTCGATGCAATTCGAGGCACGTACCATGAGCTCGAGGCGGCCATCCGCAAAGATGTCCAATCCTTACGGTTTCAACGGCTGACCTGTGCGCGCGGCGTCTACGACCTGGCGGATACTCTCCACGACCTGTGCCGGCTGCTCGAAATGGACAGCGTGGCCACTCTGGGCGATGCTCAGGCGGCTGTTCGACGACAGGCTAGTCATGATCTGCTGTGCTTCCTTCCAGAATGGGTCGTGATCGGCGTTCTGTCCCGATGCCAAGACGATGAGAGGTGTGGCGCCAAGCGACGCCGCCGTTTGCAGCAGAGTGTTGCTGTCCATTTCCGCCCCGCCCTCAGCTAGAGCGTGCTCGATCTGCTGTGGCCGCGCCTGCAGGACGCCGATGGCGGTCCGCGTCCCTGGAGGGAGGTTCTCACTCCCTGGCAGCGCGCTCGGCCACGCCGGCGCCCACAGCAGACGCACTAGCCCAAACCTTGCCATCCACTTGATCAGGTTCTGGAACTGCTGCTGCTCGGCGTCCTCGGCGGCCAGCTGCTCGGGTGTGCGGTGATCGTCCACATACTCGTGACGCGCGTCAATGAGCACCATCCCCGCAACTTCGTCCGGGTGCTGGCTGGCGAACAGGCGTGCCGTCTTGCCCAAGATTGACTGCGCGACGAGCACCCCACCAAGGGACACGAGCCGCGAGGTGCCATTGTGTCGGTTTCTCATCGATGACCTCGCGCGCCATGTGGGTGCCGCTCTGCTGGCTCGCTGGTCTTCACTGGTGAGCGCGGTGCGGTGATGCGCTCCCAGACGTTTCAGCGTGCGGCGCTGACCGAGGCAGCCGAGCGGCTTGGGGTCCCGGGCCTGACACGGCCACAAGTCGGCAGTGATGACCCTCGACCAGGACGGGCACCTATTCGGTGATCGGTTGGACGTGGTTACCGATGCAATTGGACGCGGCACGTCAGTCAGTTTTAGTCGCGCAGGAACCGGAACTGCGTATTAAAACGGACAAGCAGCTACCGGAACCCGATGGTCAAGCATGAGCCGGAACTGCACAACGCGCGGGGCGTTTCAAATGTGTCACGGATGTGTCATGAGGCCCTGGTGGTCGAGCTCCCGCAGTCCCGAATCGGTCGCTGACAAAGTGCTTTATGAGTAGCCCCGACGGGATTCGAACCCGCGCTACCACCTTGAGAGGGCCAATCAGGGGTTAACGGCTGGCGTTGGTAACCGGTGTTTGTGCCAGCTGACTAGGCCATTTGGTCAAGTCGAGCGTTGGCAGCCGTTGGACGTTTGCGAACGTCTTGTCTACCCAGTGTGTACCAAATCCTGATCTTGGTCTGGTGGATCAACCGTATCAAGATCAACTACCCCCGCAGGTAAGTGGCCCGACCAGTGCTGGAACACCGGCCGGGCCTGAGATCCCACTGTCTAGGAG
>JBKOZG010000118.1:0-3806 GCA_046725775.1 Actinomycetota bacterium
ACGCTGCACCTGACGGGTGCCTTCCTCGTGAACCGACTCTGAACCGTGGTAAGTCCAGAATCGGCCACTGGCAAGGCACTTCGTCGTTTAAGGTCGCCGTGTCGCCCCCAAGATCAACTCACTACCGCAACAGCCGGGCTAAACCCTCCGAGAGCTGAGCGCGTATTTTGGCGCCATCGAGTGATTTTACGGACTCGGTTAATATTTGAGCCGCATCTAGGAAACCCTGCTTATACGCCCACACCAATAGCTCGGTTAGCTCATCATTACTCACCTTCACCTCCTTATGGGTACTAGGCGATGGGGGTTGCTTCATTTTCGGTCGTCCTCAACCGGGCTGACAAGGAACGCGAAGGTAATGGTCATCACGAAGGCAACCAGTGCGAAGAGACAAGTCTTCTAGATTGGCGGGCCCTCGATTAGCTCCGGCAGTAGTTATGCGGAGATCGTCCACGAGGTCTTGCAGTAGTTGAGTAAACATTAGGTATCCACCTTTCAAATAGGCGGATACCTCAGCTGAGGTAGTTCACAACTACCCGCTAATCCTCATCCCGTCTGCGTGCGTCAGTTCAAAGGACTTCGCAGATCAAATCTTGCCGCAGATCAGGCGGCGACTCGCGCGGTAGTTGCTGCCACAGAAGACACACCGATCCCTGTATGGGTTCGCCGGCGGGCCCCAGCAGTACGGCGGACGCCACGCCTACCACACGAACAAGGTCACCCCGCGGAGCCAACGCAAGGTGACGGCCGGAATTCCGGTCGCCCCTTGGGCCGGCAGTGATCCCGGCGGCCTCGGCGAGGATGTCATTACGGCCATCGGCGATCTGGCGCAACTCCTCAATGGATTCATCCAAGTTGCGGCGCTCGGCGACGTACCGCATCGCGGTGCTTCGGCGTCGACGGCATCATGACCGATGGGCCCGACGTGTTGGCTCGTGTGCTGAACGGTCGTGAGCTCGCGCGCATCAGCAGGCAGCCACCGTCAGCACGTAAAAGAGGGCTAGGCGTTCCTGCCGCGGGCCGCGACTTGCCACTGCTCCACGACTGCTCCACCAGCGGTGACGATGAGTACGTCGGCGAGGTTGACCGCAGCACTGACAGGGTGGGGGCGACCCGAACGAGCGACCCAAGCTCAGGCATCGGTGCGTCTTCCGCGAAGCTGACCGTCGTGGTGCTCCGACATCGCGCTGATCCGCGCGTGCGGGTGGTCAGGCAACCGGCCACCCCGCTTGCCCAGCTGAGTCGGTCAGCTCCCAGCACTTTGCGCCCGGCGTCGAGGACGATGTCGCGGCCGTGCCGGCTCATGACCGTGGCCGCCGCGGTGAGTGCGACAGCATCCCAATCGGCTGCCCGAGCTCGACCGGCTGGGCGTCGTTGAAGGCGTACACGCCGGGTCGCATCTCGTTCAGCGCCCCTTGGATCACCAGCGCCGCGGTCGGCGTCGATCCGCCGCGCAGGCCCGCCAGCCCTAGCTTGCGCAACGTAGCATCCGCCTCCTGCATGCGCGCGCCTCATCCGCTGCCGCCTACTCCCGGCGGCCGGGCTCGTAGCTGTGCCCCGGGAAGGTAAACACCCCGGCCATGCCCAGCCCATGGCGGTGCGCAGCCGCCGCGCAGCCGCGCCGCCGCGCCGGCGCGCTTCGGAGCAACGCGGTGCGATGGTGGCCGCTGTCGATCTCGACCGCGATTCCACCTCGGCCCCTCGAGCGCCCGAGCCAGGACCTCCACACCTTCGGCGGAGTCAGCGCTCACCCGCAGGGCGGCCCGGTCGGCCAGGGCACACAGCCTGCGGCCGCGCTCTCCCGCGACCCACAATGGGTAGGCGATGAAAAGGTCGGTGAAGCCCGCCTCGGCGAAGACCTCCGTCTCACCCAGGTCGCCACCGTCAGACCGACCGCCCCGAGCGCCACCTGGCCGCGGGCGATCTCCAAGTACTTGTGGGTCTTGGCGTGCGGGCGCAGCGACAGGCCATGGTGACGCGCGGGGTCGGCCATCGCGACCAGGTTGCCTCCCAACACGTCGCGGTCGACCACCAGGCACGGAGTCTGAAGATCTGCCGGGTCCACCGCGGCTGGTCGGTGCGCTAGCGGAAAGATCATGACTTGGCTATGCCTGCAAACACTGCGCTCAGGGAATGGGTGAGCTGGTCCAGCTCTTCGACGTTCTCAGGATCTGTGACCAGGGTGACGCTGAGGACTCCGGCGTAGGACAGCGCGTCGAAGGCGACGCCGATGTTGCCTGGGTTCACCGCGGCGGGCACCACGGCTGATATTCGGTGTCCACCGAAGGTCAGTGGCGCGGTCGGGCCCCGCATGTTGGTTTCGAAGGTGTGCACCAGCCGCTGGTGTTCGATGAACGTCTGAAACAGTCCGAGCCGGCTGAGGGCCCGGAACGCCAGTCCGAGCGGACCGGCCGAGGACGCCCGTGCAAGCTCACGGCCTGTCCGGGTCAGGGAGATGATCTCGGCGAGTCGGGCGTTGTCGTCGGCGAGTGTCGGAACAGCGATGGGCCGGACCCCGGTGTTGTTGCCGAGCCGGTCCGCTGTCGTGGATTGCCGTCCCGACACCGGCACTGACACCACCAGCCGTGCCGGATGCTCGCCACGAGCGCGCAGCTCGGTGATTAGCGCCCCGGTGACGGCGGCGAGCACCACGTCGTTGACGGTGCCGCCGGCGCGATGAGCGGCAGTGACGATGTCGGCCAGCGGCACGGTCACGGTGGCGAACCGTCGACGCTTCGAGGTGGGGCGGTTCAGCGACGTCTTCTCGATCAGGCGGGGTCGACTCGGGCTCAGCCCGAGTTCGCGGAGGCCGGCCCTGCCGCGGCGCAGCCTGGTGGGGAGAGTAGATGCGGCGCGGATCTTCTCGTGGACGGCGTCAACGACCAGCTCGCGCCACTGCGGCGGGCGCTGCGGAAACGTGCGAGTCGGGGCGGGCAGTCCGGGATCAGCGAGCGCAGCCAGGATGGCCAAACCGCCAAGTCCGTCGGCGAGCACGTGGTGGAGCACCAGGATTAGGGCAGCCTGCCCGCCGACCGGGTCGGTCACCAAGCATGCCCGCCATAGCGGCCGGTCGGTGTCGAGCCGCTGGCATATCAACTCCGCCGCGACGTCGAGCAATTGCCTGTCGCCACCTGGCATGGGCCATTTCCGTTCGATGAGGTGCCGGTCGAGCACAAAGTCGGGATCATCGACCCACACCGGGCGGCCGCAGCCGAACGGAACTCGCCGCAGCCGCTGACGCAGCCGGGGAATCGTCGGCACTCGTTCGGACAGGAGGGCCCGCAGGGGTGCCAGCGATGGACCGCCCGTCGTGTCGAACTCGAGGACAGCGCCGATGTTCATGGGCACCGAACCACGGTCGGTGGCCAACACAGTGAGGTCCATGGGGCCGATCCGATCGATCCGGCGCCCACCGAACCGCTCTGCCGTGTCCACAATTACTTTGCCTCTCCTTCTCGAAAGGGTCCGTTCCAACAGATGGAGTGTCGTGGCTGACCATGTGTGCAGCAGAGCCGAAAGACCCGAGCAAGGGACGGCCTTGCCGACACCGGCCTGTTCATAAGGTCAGCGTTCCGGTCCATTTCACCCGTCGTAAGGGTCGGAAGGCCCCGGCACCGGAGGCTATCGGCCGGACCTGTGGCCCTACCGCTGCCGGCAGCTGGAGCAATGTGGCAGGTGGAGGTGCCCATCATGCGCAAAGGCTCGGGTCACCCAGATGAGGTAGGACCGCCCACGACGGGGCCAACGAGTAAGTACGCAAGCATGCTTACGATTCTGGTGGAAGTGCGCCACGCCATGATCGAACG